>NZ_JBDNWF010000008.1:0-92839 GCF_047721125.1 Acetobacter papayae
AAATACGTGTCTGCATCGGCGGTTTGTGCTCAGGTAATGCCCCGCCATTCCCCATGCCTTTTACCAGCATGACGATACCCAACACATGCAGCACAAAGACCGTTAAAAGAGCCAGCGCGCTGATACCAACCCCGACCCGCAGGGCATTGCGCTGTCCTTGCCGAAGCTCGACAGTGTCATGCCCGGTTTTATCGTGCATAATACTCCACCCTTTTCCTCGCCCCCACAGAACACGCCATACATGAACAGTGAAAAGAATAGTTCCAGATAAGGATACTTTCCTGAATCAATGAAGAACAGGGAATACCCATAATAAGCTTATAACTTACCCAATAAGGTCAGTTACACATCGCATGAAAGGGCATGAGCAGCCGCCAGCGCGCAGGCTTCATCCATATCTGCGCTGGCACCGCCAACACCAACGGCCCCCAGAAGCACACCATCCCTGATCAAAGGGACAGCTCCCTTCGCATAGATCATGTTTTTACCTTCCATTTCCGCAATTCTTTGCATAACGACGGATTCTGGAGGAATGACCCCACTCCGGCACCGAGTAGCCGCTGCTGTAAGCGCTTTGCCCTGACTGCCATAGATGCTGGCCCAGTTAGACTGATCCATGCGGGCAAACGTAACCAGACGGCCCCCTGCATCACAGACACTGACACACACGGCAATACCAAGCTCTTCCGCCTTTGCGAAAGATGCTGCCAGTGCCTTTTGTGCCTCATCAAGACCAATGGTCATTCTTGGATCTCTTTGCAGTTTGTTCGATCACCGAACGTTTCGTTCAAGAAACTTTTGTTTTTCTAACGCATAAACCGCACCGATGAAAACAAAAATATGATCAGGAGCGCGACAATATGAAAACATGATGAAAATACAGCATGAAAGATGCCCAACCATACTGACACACAAAGGCCCACCATCATGGCTCTGACCATTCCCTGCCTGTCAGCAACAAAGAGGGGGCTCTCATAAACTCAAGAAATTATTCCATATTTATGGGTATGTGTTTCTAACGAGAACGCTTTCCGTTCCATAAACACTCTCTCCTGCATGGAGGCTTGCTTACCACTAGCAGGTTGGCTCCATCAGTGCCGCCCCCCATATGAACCCAGCCAGAGAGTCGGCTCCTGATGTTGCGCCATACGCAACAATGCGCGTCATATGCTCCTGTAATACAGTGTTGGTCCGGGTGTTTTTTAGCTCCCGAAGGCACGCACACCATACGGAAGATGCATGTCCTTTTGATGCGGCATTCAGAAAAGCAAAGGATAATGTGGTGGTCGCCCCTCGGGCTCCTTCCAGCAGAGGCGCGCATACACGAACAGGATCAGGCAGAAAAAACCATGCTGCCAGCATAAGCCCGCACAGAAAATCATCCCCCGCTGGTGTCAGCCCTATCCCCAGACCTGCCAGCTCCGCAGCGCCCTGGCGTAACAATGACGCATCGTCCCGTCTGATCCCCGCCGCCAGTTGTGACAGAGCATAGCTGGGTAGGGCTGATGGATCGCACGCCCCCAGAACAGAAGACAGTAAGTCTGATCCATGCACGAGAAGCCGCGCTGTTTCGGTCAGTTTTTGCCGCAAACAGACTGCGCTGTCAGACAATGTGGCAACAACCGATGGCCACGCAGCCGCATCACCAACCTGAATATCGTACGGACCGATCCGTATATGACCGTTGTCGAAAAAACCCTCCTGCCCCGCAAGCTCAGACCAGACAGGCCAGTGATCCAGCATGATACATAACGGGCCATCCTGTTCGCTCAGCGGACACAGGATAACAACCTTATCCTCCGCGCGCAGGCTGACCGCCAGATAAACATGGCGTGCAAACACCGCCAGAACCCGCACGGGTGCACTCACCCCCATAAGAGAGGCCGCGACAAACGCCCCGACCCGGCAGGCTCTGACTTGTTTCATTCAGCCCCGTCTTGCTCTGGCACGATCCAGGTTCCGGCGTCTCCGGCTACAATGGCTGCAATTTCAGACAGCGCACCAATGACAGCAGGTTTACCCGTGCGGTTTACAAAACGGCAGGCCGCTTCGATCTTCGGCCCCATTGATCCTTTGGCAAACTGCTCCGCCATAAGGTGAGAGGGCGTGACCCGCCGCAAAAGACGCTGCTGCGGTGTATCGTAATGTTCGAAAACCCCCTGAACATCGGTGGCAATAACAAAAAGATCAGCCGGTATCTGCATAGCCAGAAGACTGGAGGCCCGGTCCTTGTCGATAACCGCCTCCACACCTTCCATGCGCTGACCCTCTTTTTTGACAACCGGAATACCCCCACCCCCAGCACATATGACAACCGTGCCGTTATCCAGCAGCCAGCGGATAGGCCTGTGCCACAGAATGCGCTGCGGCTGCGGAGAGGCAATCACCCTGCGCCATTTGCGCCCGTCCTGACGGAATACCCAGTTATATTCAGCCTGAAGCGCTTCTATCTGATCGTATTCAAAGGTTGGGCCAATAAACTTGCTGGGGTCTGAAAACTCCGGATCATTCGGATCGACCTCCACGCGCGTCAGCAGCGTTGCGACAGGGACATCGTAACCCAGAATATTCCCCAGCTCCTGCTCGAGAATATAACCGATCATGCCCTCGGTTGCCGCACCCAGCACATCGAACGGGTAAGGCTCTGCTCCTTTGAAGGATTCGGACTGCATAGCCAGAAGCCCGACCTGCGGGCCATTGCCATGAGTAAGGATGAGCTGATGCTGCCGCGCAACCTCCGCCAGCGCACCGGCGGCCACCCGTGCATTTTTCCACTGCACCGCCATACCCAGCGGTTCGTTCCGCTGCATCAACGCGTTTCCGCCCAGTGCGATCACCAGTTTCATGACTGAATTTTCCCTACCTGCATGGTGCCATGACTGGCATTAAGTTCATATAATGCACATAAGTTCGTATTAAACAATCAAATGCGTCAACCAGCCCCCCCCCTGCACCGGACACTGTGTGCATTGTGAAAAAAAGAGCGCTCTGTGAACATTCGACGAAAGCTGGTTTTAGAACCAGACATCACGCAAACGTGATGTAAAAGCTTTTGCCCGGAGCCCATCATGTTCCAGATCATGGAAACATTAGAAATCTTTCCCTATATGCTACCCCCAAATTAATTCTTAAGAGCGTGGATCAATCAGTGACGACTTCAGAAGCAGAGACTCAAGACAGACCAAAAACATTTGTTGGTTCTCTCTCCTACGGCCTGAACATCATCATGGCATTCGGGCGGGCCAACCCGCGCATGACCCTTTCTCAAGTGTCTGAAAAAACCGGAATGGACCGGGCGGGAGCACGTCGTTACCTGCTGACACTGGTGCATCTGGGGTTTGTTTCGCAGGACGGGCGCCTGTTCCAGTTGACCCCTAAAGTCATGGAACTGGGCTACGCCTACCTGTCCTCCGTGCCTCTGTCCGAGAAGGCGCAATATTATCTCGAAAAAATCCGTGACCAGTCGGGCTTTCCCGCGGCACTGGGTATTCGCGATGGACTCGACATTGTGCACATTGCCTCCGCCAACACGGATGCATTCAGTTTTCCCGCGCTCACCATCGGCCGCCGCTTTCCGCTGGCCTATGCCTCCGCCGGGCGCTGTATTCTGGCTATGATGGAAAAAAGCGAGCGGGACGCGCTGCTCAAACAGATTACCCTTGAGCCGCTTACGGAACAGAGCCTGACCAGCATGGAAGCCCTGCGCCGTGAATGCCGCACGATCCACAAGCAGGGTTATGCCATTGTCGATCAGGAAATGCAGATCGGCGTCCGCTCTCTGGCCGTGCCCATTTTTGACAGCCGCCAGCGGGTTGTCGCCAGTTTCAACACTTTCACTTTCAGTTCCATGGTGCCCATGGAAAAACTGCTGGCCGACGTGTTGCCCGACATGCTGGCCGCTGCCGAAGATATCAGCCAAACACTGATCTGACTCCGCACCCAATATACAGACCAACCCAAAGGGGCTGAGCATACTCAGCCCCTTTATTTCTGGAAAAATCTTTATTTTTCAAAACATAACCATGAACCACATCAGATCAGAAAACGCAGGCTGGCACATGGGTTCGTAATTTCTCCCTTGCATTCGCCCGGCCATTTGTTGCTAATACGCACATATGTTCACTATAAGACCAAGAGGCCAGCATGGGTGCATCCAGACAGTTGCGCATAGGCGTTCACTACGAACCTTCTAATGTGGACCCCCATCTCGGCGCTGCGGAACTCGCGCTGCAGATGACCAATGGTGTCTTTGATACACTGGTGAACAAGACGACCGATGGTGCGTACCGCCCCGGTCTGGCGGAAACGTTCAGTATTTCAGATGATCATCTGACCTATACGTTCCACCTTCGCAAAGATGTCCTGTTTCACGACGGCACACCCTTTACTGCCGAGGCCATGAAGGTTTCGCTTGATCGGGCCCGCAACCCGGACAACCGCTCCCAGTTGGCGGGAGGCCTGCTTGGCAGCTACCGCGAAAGCCGGGTGGTGAACGAGCACTGCCTCGAAATTGTGCTGGATTCTCCTTACGCCCTGCTGCTCGATGCTCTCAGTCAGGGCTGGCTGGCCCCTGTTTCTCTGGCCTGCGCGCAAAGTGCCGGTGGAGCGTTCATGCCGCACCCGGTTGGCACGGGGCCTTTCCAGTTTGTACGCTGGGACAAGACAGACTGCCTCGTTATTCGCCGGAACGAACACTATGCTTGGGCACCGGATTGCGTGGATAATCAGGGCCCGCCCCTGATTGACGAAATCCTGTTCAAATTCCTGCCAGATGACGCCACCCGCACCGCTGCGCTGCTGGACGGTAGCGTGGACATGATTTTTGCCGCCAATCCTGCAGAGGCGCAGAACCTGCGCGCAACAGACGGGCTGGACGTCACCACATGGCCTATCCGGGGTGTGCCGGTTTCATTGATGATGAACATCAAACGGAGCCCCACCAGCAGTCTCGCCGTGCGGCAGGCTATCAGCCATGCTCTGGATGTCGATGCACTGGTGCAAGAAGTTTTCCATGGCGAGTTCACCCGCGCCTACGGCCCGGTTTCGCAGTTTACGCTGGGATATGAACCCGGCGTGGAAAATATGTACCCTCACAACCCTGCCCAAGCAGTCGATCTGCTTCAACAGGAAGGGTGGCTACCCAGCCCGGATGGTATACGCATGCGTGAAGGGGAAACCCTGCGCGTGACATTCTATGCGCTGCCAGTCAATTTCTACCCCCAGTTCGGCGCGATTGTAACGCGGCAACTGGCTCAGGTCGGTATTGCTGTCGATGTTGAACTCTGCACCCCGCCACAATGGATTCAGGCTGGCATGCAGGGGCTACACAACCTCATTCCGCAGGGCAAATACGCAAGCTCCTCGCAGCTTCTGGGGTTTGTCTATCATTCCCGCAAAAGCGGTCAGGGCTCCTATGGCTGGAGCAAACGCGCTGCTGCGGATTATCCCCAGATCGACACCCTGATAGATGAGGCGGAAAACTGCCTGACCCCGGAAGAATTCATGCCCCTGTTCGCTCAGGTGCAGATGGAGGTCATGCAGGCTGCACTGGCGGTGCCGCTCCACTGCAATGCAACAATCGTTGCTGCACGCGACACTATTACGGGCCTGCGCTTTGATGCCATCGGAGCCTACCCGCTTTTTCATGACACCACATTCCAGCAGGACAAGGCCTGAACCATGGCATCCAGACTTATCATCCGACCGCGGGAATACCATGATTCCGTCAGGCTGATGCGCGTTTCCGAAGCCCTCCGCCATGAGGAGGGCGTAACGGAAGCCATCGCCATGATGGCAACGCCAAACAACCGCAAAATTCTTGCAACCTCGGGCCTGCTGACACCGCAGGCCAGTGCGGCAAACCCGGACGACCTCATCATCGCCATCGTGGCTGATACCGAGGCTCTGGCGGAACAAGCACTTGAGGCCGCAACCCGGCTGCTGGCACAAAAACCGCAGAACGCACAGGGTACGCTTCAGCCGCGCTCGCTTGATGCCGCTGTAACCATGCAGCCGCAGGCCAATCTGGCCTGTATTTCCGTGCCGGGCACCTACGCTTACCGCGAGGCCAAGCGCGCTCTGGAACTGGGCCTGAATGTCTTCCTGTTCAGCGACAATGTCAGCCTTGAAGATGAACGCAGCCTGAAAGAGCTTGCCGCCGCCAAAAACCGCCTGCTCATGGGGCCGGATTGCGGCACCGCGCTCATAAATGGTGCCGGGATCGGCTTTGCCAATGCCGTCGCCCGTGGGCGTGTGGGCATTGTGGCGGCATCTGGCACCGGCACACAGGAAATTTCCTCGCTACTGGACTGGTTAGGCCTTGGTGTCAGTCAGGCTATCGGCACGGGGGGGCGCGACCTCAAACAGGAAATCGGCGGGCTGAGCATGCTGCAGGGACTGCATATCCTTGCACAAGACAGCAATACCGATGTGATCGTTGTGACATCCAAGCCACCCAGCCCTACCGTGGCGAAAAAAATTCTTGCCACCTGCGCGACTTTACCAAAACCCGTTATCATCAACTTTATCGGGCAGGGAGCTACGGGCTCCGAGGGTAATCTCACCTTCACCCGCACGCTGGCGGAAACCGCGCTGGCTGCGGCACAGGCGATGGGGGCCTCCACGCCCCTGCCAGCACTCGATACCGCCACACAGGACGGTTTTCTGCAAAACAGCCTACAGGGCCGCAAACCGGAACAGCGTTACCTGCGTGGTCTCTATGCTGGCGGCACGCTCTGCTACGAGGCGCTGTTTCTGCTGAAGGATGTTGTAAACGGCGTGTATTCCAATCTGGAGCACGGCGCTTATGCTCTGACAGACCCATTTACCAGCAAAGAGCATACGGTCATTGATCTGGGGGAGGACGCCTATACCGAAGGCCGCGCTCACCCGATGATCGACCCCCTGTTGCGTAACCAGCGCATTCTGCACGAAGCGCAGGACCCACAGGTCGCCCTGCTGCTAATTGATCTGGTTCTGGGCTATGGCGCGCATGCAAACCCGGCGGCCCTGCTGGCCGAAACCATTGCACAGGCCCGCGCCCTTGCTGACGCACAGGGCAGAAACCTGCCCGTGATCGTGACAATCTGCGGCACCCGTGCAGACCCGCAGGATTATGCCCTGCAGGCCGCCACGCTGGAAAAAGCCGACATTCTGGTCGCCCGCAACAATGCCGAAGCCGTAACACTGGCCGGCCGTTACCTGAGGATGCTCCATGACTGATACCGGAAATCCGCTCCTGGCGGGCCAGCCCCCCTGTGTTGTGAATGTCGGCATTGACCTGTTTGCCGAAACGCTCAGGCAGCAATCCATTACGGTGGTGCAGGTTCTGTGGAAGCCGCCCCCGCCGCAGGACGATGACCTGCTCAACCTGCTCGACTCCCTGATCTGACCGGAGAACCACTGATGACGACGCTTAAAGACCGGATAGAAGACGCCAATACCCGCACGGTTGACATTATCCGACAGGGCAAGCCGCAACTGGTGGACGTAGCCCCCGCACTGGACGTGCTGCCGGGCATGCTGCCCAACCTGATCCTGCACTCCGCACCCGCCATTGCGTGGGATGACATGTGCGGCCCGCACAAGCATGGCATTATTGGTGCAGCTCTGTGGGAAGGCCTTGCCAGCACGCCGGAAGAGGCGGAGCAGAAGATCCGCGCGGGCGAAATCCTGACAGCCCCCTGCCACCATCACATGGCAGTTGGCGCTGGAGCAGGCATTACCTCTGCCTCCACCCCCATGCTGGTGGTGGAAAACGCCACTTTCGGCAACCGCGCCTATAGCTGCATTTCTGAAGGTGGCGGGCTGCGCCTGCTCAAATGGGGTGCGTATGATGAAACGGTTTTTCGTAACCTGACATGGCAGGCTAAGGTTTTTGCCCCGGTGCTCAAGCAGGCGCTCAAAGCCGCCGGTCCGATTGATATCCGCAACATCATTTCCCGCGCGGTGGAAATGGGGGATGAGTGTCATAACCGCTCGATTGCCGCCACGGCGCAGTTTCTCAAGGAAATCTATGGCCATCTCATGGCTGTGGACATGCCGGCGGAAGACGTACGCGCTTCCATAAAATTCCTTGTGGAATCTGAGCATTTCTTCCTGCATGCCATTATGGCGGCGGCCAAGTCCATGCTGGTACCAGCCGAAGGTATCGAATACAGCACCATTGTCACCGCCATGGCGCGCAATGGGGTTGAATTCGGCATCAAGGTGAGCGGCCTTGGAGACCAGTGGTTTATCGCCAAAGCCAACCCCGTGCGCGGTCTGTTTTTCCGTGCGGAATGGAATGATTCCAATGCCGCGCCCGATCTGGGAGACAGCGCCATTACCGAAACCATCGGCCTTGGCGGTTTCATCCAGCCTGCGGCCCCCACGGTTACCCAGTATGTTCAGGCCACCATGCAGCAGGCTATCGCCAATACGCATGACATGCTGTCCATCTGCCATGGAACCAACCCCGATGTTCGCATCCCGGCCATGGACTTTGCGCCCGGCCCCATCGGTATCGACATCCGCAAGGTTGTGCAGACCGGCATTACCCCCCTGCTGGACACCGCCATAACCCATAAGGAAGGCGGGCTGATCGGCGCGGGTGAAGTGCATGCCCCACTGGCCTGTTTTGAACTGGCACTGCGGGCCTTCGGCCAGAGCCTGCAAGGAGCGGCATGACATGACACTCCCTGACAAGATCGCCGCTGCCAACAACGAAGCCCTGTCCCGCTTTGCCGCGGCACGCCCGGTCTGGGTGGATGTGCGCCCGGCCATTGACGTACTGCCCGGTATGACACGCGCCACCGTGCTGCATGCGGGCCCCCCCATTGCCTGGCAGGATATGTGCAACCCCCAGAAAATGGGAGTTGTGCAGGCTGTCCTTCACGAAGGCCTTGCGGGAACGGAAGCCGAAGCCGAGCAGATGATCCTGCAGGGGCAGATTGTCGTAGCCCCTTGTCATGAATACGGGGCCGTTGGCGGCATGGCGGGCATTACCAGTGCCTCCAGCCCACTGGCGGTGGTGCATGACCCTGTTCACGACCGCTATGGTTACTCGCAGCTTTTTCAGGGCCCGGCCTCGGGCCTTCTGAACCGCGATGAATACAATAACGAAGCCCGCAAGCGCTGGCGCTGGCTGGAAACCGTGCTGGGCCCGGTTCTGGGCGCTGCCATCCGCAGTATTCCCCCCATTCCGGTCAAGCCCATGATTGCCCGCGCACTGGAAATGGGCGACGAATGCCATAACCGCAACAGCGCTGGCAGCGCCGTTATCCTCAACGCCATTGCACTGGCGCTGTACGATACCTGCACGGACCGCGCCTTGTTGCAGGAAACGCTGGCCTATCTGAAAGTGAACGAACAGTTCTCGCTCTGCCTGTCCATGGCGGCAGGTAAAGCCATGGCCGATTCCATCAAAAACATTCCATACAGCACGGTTGTTTCCGCCATGTGCCGCAACGGTGTTGAGTTCGGCATCAAGGTCAGCGGACTGGGTGAGCAGTGGTTTACCGCACCGGCCAACCGGATTGAGGGATTATATTTCTCGTCTGAATGGGGCGATGCCGATGCTGTGCCAGATATCGGTGACAGCAGCATTATGGAAACCATCGGCCTTGGCGGGCATGCACAGGCTGCGGCCCCTGCACTCCAGCAGTTCGTGAACGGCTCCTTTGCCCGCGCGGTCTCGACCGTGCAGAGCATGCAGCTGATCACCGTTGGTCAGTTGATGGAATTCAAGATCCCGACCATGGATTTCATCGGGGTTCCGGCGGGTATTGATATCCGTAAGGTTGTGCAGCAGGGCATTACGCCTGTGATCGACACCGCCATTGCCCACTGCAAGGGCGGTGTTATCGGGGCAGGCCAGACACAGGCTCCTGAAGGCTGCTTTACCGCAGCGCTACGCGCTTTCGGCAAGGCGTATCAGCCCAACTGACAGGACAGCAGAATGTGGCGGAGCGTGTAACAGGCGCTCCGCCATATTTTATCAAAACTTACATATTCCAGAGAAGTTTTTTACGCCACTCCGGCCCATGTATTACGCCGCCAGTCCGCTACGGCAAAAGGACTACCCGCCATATCGATACCCGTACACACCACTGCCCCAAAACAGGTAGCTCCGGGTGTTGTCGGCAGCACGTCATGCCCCATGGCCGCCAGACCCGCCTGAGAGGGATGGCCCTCTTCCATCAATAGTCGCTTGCCCTGACTGCGCCAGCGTGGCGCTGCAACGGCAGCAGCAAGGTCCTCTCCCTGACACTGCATGCGAATAATCAGTTGCAGCAGGGTCTGTACCTGCCCATCTGCACCGGGGGTTGCAAGCGCCATCCTACCCTGTGGCGAGCGCAGCAGAGCGGGGGCCAGTGTATGCACAGGCCGCGCACCCGGCCGCCACGCATTGGCACCCTGTGTAAACCCGCCTGCCCGGTTATTGAGCGTAATGCCCAGTTCCGGCACCAGCAGGCAGGAGCCGAAATCATCAAAAACGCTGACAAGCGAAGAAACAACCAGCCCGTTGCGGTCGGTCACGGAAACACCTGCGGTGTGCAGATAAGCCCGTGGCCCGCCCCGGCGGCTGGCCTGCGCCGGATCAACCTGCAAGGCTACATCCAGCAGGGCCTCCCCCTCCCCCGCACGATCCCGATAGGCAAAGGAGGCTTCTGTCAGTTCCACAGCCAGATGATCGGACAGAACGGCACTGCCCTGCTCCATACGGCTGAAATTGCGTAACGCCATGCCCAGCAACACACCCTGCGTGGGCGGAGGCTGCACCATTACGCTCAGTTCACCCAACTCAACGGACAGGGCAGGCACAACTTCCGTGACATGAGCCGCCAGATCCTGCGCATCCAGCGCACCACCCTGTGCCTTTACGGCGCGCACGATATGCGCTGCCACATCCCCTTCGTAAAAACACTGCGGCCCATGCTGGACAAACAGCCGCAACAGCGCTGCCAGTTCCTTCTGCACAAAGCGCGCTCCGGCAGGGAGGTTCAGGAGAGACCACGAGGCCGCGCCATTGGTGCGCAGGCGCTCGGCATGCGTATGGACTGTCTGCGCCATGGAGGCGGACACCATCACCCCGCCTTCGGCCAGATGAATGGCACGGGCGAGAATATCCGAAAACGGCAGTGTTCCCCAACGGGCATGCATACTGGCCCATGCACCGGCAAGACCGGGTACGGTGATGCTGTTCGCCCCGTCATCCGAACAGACGGTGCCATGCCGGGGGGCTGCACCTGCGCCACTGATGGCGCTCGTGCCTATACCGTCATCCACCAACGCAAACAGATCGCCCCCAATGCCGCAGGCATCGGGCATGATCACGCACAGCACGGCCTGAGCGGCAATGGTTGCATCCACAGCGCTGCCACCGCGCAGCAGCATATCCTGTGCGGCGGCAACAGCCAGCGGGTGGGCAGCGGATACCGCCCCCACATCGCCCATCAGCACCGGCCTTACGGCAGAAGAATAGCCATCCGCTATCCGCCAGTTCGTGTACAGCATAGGGTCAGACCGCCGTATAACCGCCATCGACCACAATCGATGTGCCAGCAATGTAGCGCCCTGCGCTGGAGGTCAACAGCAGCACAAGCGAGGCAACCTCATCCGGTGTGCCATGCCGCCCCAGCGGAATTTCCGCATCGATCAGGGTGCGGCGCTCCGCAGGGTCGCGCTGGTATGACCAGAACGGGTCGTTGAACGGTGTTTCAATCCAGCCAGGCAGCACACAGTTTATCCGCACACCTGCCGGGCCAAGCTCGGCAGTCAGACTACGCGCCAGCCCCGGCAGGGCCGCCTTGGTGGCCTGATAGGCCGACATACCGGCATGGCCCTTGATCGCCCCGGTGGAGGAGGTGAACACGATGCTCGGATTGGCAGAAGCCTTGAGATAGGGCGCTGCCGCCTGTGTGAAGAAAAACGGCATCTTGAGATTGAGCGCCACCGTGCGGTCCCACATCTCGTTCGTCCAGTCCTCAAGGGCGGAAGACACCATCAATGCAGCCGTAATCAGCAGGGTATCAACCCCGCCAAAACGCTCCACAGCCAGCGCCACGGCCTCTTTCGGCACGGCGGGGTCCGCCAGATCACGCTGGAGGAACAGGCATTCGCCCTTCCCGCTCTCATCCGCGACCGCCTGTGCTTCGGGGCGATGGTCTATCAGGACAACATTGTCGCCCCGTTCCCTGAACAACCCAACGCAGGCGCGGCCAATTCCTGTGGCGCCGCCCGCAACAATAACCGTTGCCATGGTTCTGCTATCCTTATTTTACTTGCCGGTGAGCGCCAGAGGCAGGCTGACAAGCCCCCTCAGCCCCGGATGCAGCCGCAGGGTAGAGGGGCCGGTCACTTCCAGCCTGTCCACCTGTGTTGCCAGAGCGCGGAAGAACACTTCCCCTTCAAGGCGCGCCATCATCTGCGCCACGCAACCATGAACGCCCGCTCCATACCCGACCTGTTGTGTAATCTTGCGGCGAATATCAAAACGCTCCGGCTCATCCCACACCAGCGGATCGCGCCCGGCGGAGCCGATCAGCACCAGCACCTTTTCGTGCTTGCCCAGCATCTGCCCTTCGAACTCAAAATCCTCAGTGGTGGTGCGGAACAGGCTTTGCGATGAGCTGTCGTAGCGCGTGGCCTCCTCAAACGCCGCACGGGCCAGAGAGGGGTCTTCACGCAAGGCCGCCCACTGCTCGGGGTGTTCTGCCAGTGCCCGCAGGCACAGACCGATAGAATCAATGGTTGTATCCACCCCGGCAGACAGGAAGGAACGCACCAGCAGCTTGGCTTCCTCGTGGGTGATTTCCCCCCCATCAGCCGCAGCATAAATAGCCGCGCCAAGGCCGTCATCCGTCAGGGCCGAGCGCTCGCAATGCGCATCGATCCATGCACTCACTTCATCCGCACGGGAAAGAAGCTGATCATACCATGGTGTACGCGGGCCAAAAGCGCCAAACACCATGCCGCCATAAACCAGCATGATATCACGATCGAGCGGAGGCATGCCCACCGCATCGGGAAACACCTTCATGGGGAAAGGCTGCACCAGATCGGACACACCATCTACTTGCCCCTGCGTAATGGCAGACGCAACCATGGACTGGGCAACCTGCGTGAATTCCTCACGCATCTTCTGCAACGCACCGGGGGTGAACAACCGCATGAGAACCCGGCGGGTACGCTCATGCTCCGGTGGGTCAACCTCAAGAATAATACTGGGTTTGCGCCAGTTTTTTTCCTTGAAATAATTGGTCAGTCCGCCACCGCCGGCATTGCTGAAGCGCTTCCAGTCGGTCAGAACCGTCTTGACCTGCGCATGGTGCTGCACAACCCAGATACCGTATTTTTCCAGCCAAACAAGCGGCCCAAGAGCACGAAGCTGGGCATAATGGCTGTAGGGGTCGGCCCGAAAGCTTTCCGAAAACGGATCAATATCGGAAACAACGCGACGGTCAGTGGCTATCTGCATTGGTTTTCTCCGTAAGGGTGTTCCTGCGGGCATGGGTTGCCGCCAGATCGACCCCCATCTCCTTTGTCAGCACGACACCGTATTCATCAAAGGCGTGGGACTGGGTCATTTTACCGTCCAGCACATCCTCCAGCACGCGGGCTGGCTCGCGCTCGTACGGGCTGCCATATCCCCCGCCGCCAGCCATGACATGGCGGTACAGATCGCCCGTATTGAGCATGATAGGCTCCAGCGGCATGGCGGGCAGCCTGTGTTCCTTCCCATCCATCAGCAGGATATTGGATGCCGCGGCACCCGCACGCCCGCCATCCAGACCATGGGGCGGAAAGCGCAGCTTGTCTGAGCGTACCCCAAAATACACACCATCCTGCAGGATGCGGTAATCGCGGATAATGCCAAACCCACCCCGGTTCCGTCCGGCCCCGGCGGTGTCTGGTGCTATGCCGTAACGCTCGACCCTGATCGGGTAATCCGCCTCGATCACCTCTACCGGCACATTGGCCTGATTGGAGGCCATATGCGGCACACCTTCCTGCCCGTCATGCGCGCTGGTTGCCCCCCAGACACCCATCACACATTCAGAAAACACGAATGTCCGCCCATTCTGACGGCCGCTGAAGCTGGGCAGGGTAGAGCCGCCAGCGCCATCCGCCGCAACGCTATCGGGCAGACAGGCCGCCAGCGCGCCGAACACGCAGTCCACAATCCTGTAACCTGTGATGCCACGCCCCCCGCAAGCCGCGGGATAGGTGCAGTTCAGCACGGTGCCTTCAGGGGCGAGAACATGAATAGGCCGCGTATAGCCATGGCAGTTGGGGACATCCGTGCCCATGACCGAACGCAACGCGGCATAGACATTGGATTTGCAAAAAGACAGCGGTGCATTGATACCCCCCGCCACCTGTGTGGACGTGCCCGTCCAGTCCGCTGTCACCTCATCCCCCTTCACCTCAAGCCTGAGGCGAAAGACAACGGGGGCACCCTCCTCGCCAAGACCATCGATATGGTCTTCAAACGTATAGGTGCCATCAGCAATATTGCTGATAGCGGCACGGGAGAGCTTTTCAGCATAGTCATGCAGCGCCGTGGTGTATCCGGCAAGGCGTTCCGCACCATAACGCTGCAACATGTCGTGCAGACCACGGTCCCCTGCCTGCACGGCCGCACACTGAGCGGAAATATCGCCCAGAACCAGATCCGGCGTGCGGACATTGGCCGCGATAATCGCCTGAATAGCGGTATCGACAACGCCTTTTTTCAACAGTTTGAGAAAAGGCAGCCGCAGGCCTTCCTGATGAATGCTGGTGGAGCTGAGCGAGTTACTGCCAGGGACAAGCCCGCCGACATCAACATGGTGCGCAATCGTCGCAGCCCAGCCACACAGTGCACCTGCATGGAAAATCGGCTTGATAACGTAAATATCAGGCAGGTGCTGGCCAGAGGCAATATAAGGGTCGTTGCCGATAAAGATATCGCCGTCGTTTATATCCCCTTCATACTGCCCGATCAGGTTCTGCATGGCATCGTAAAAGCTGCCAAGATGCATGGGGGTTGTCAGCCCCTGCGCAATATTCTGCCCATACGGGTCGCACAGGGCCGTGGAAAAATCCATGGCATCGCGCACAATGGGAGAATGGGCCGTGCGCATAAGGATAATCGCCATTTCATCGGCGACAGCCTCAAACCCGTTCTTGATGATTTCCAGCAGCGCCAGATCACACTCAGCCATCTTGCTGCTCCTCCGCCCCAAGCTGAATCACGATATTGTTGTGGCTATCCCGCCATGCCGTGCAGTCAGGCGGCACAATGGTGGTGCCTTCATATTCCTCGATAATCATTGGCCCGGAACGGGGCGTATCACTCAGCGCCATGCGGGTGATAACCGGCGTTTCCATAAGCCCTGACGAGGAACCGAAATAGGCTTTCCGGGTAACGATCTCACCCGTATCAACAAGCCCGGTAATACCACTCACACGCGGCGCACGCGCTGGCGGCAATGAGGCCACAACCCGCAGGCTGACAAGCTCGATCAGGCCCGTTTCGTTGATATAGCCGTAGCTGCGCTTATGCTCGGTCTCGAAACCTGCTGACAGCAGGTTCAGGGTTTCGTCCACAATCACGCCGGGTGGCACGACAACACCTAGTTCCGACCCCTGCCCCTTGTAGCGCAGTTGCACCGAGCGGGTCAGGGTTGGTGTGGTTTCGTATGTCATGCCTTCAAGAACAGACGTTTCAAGATCAGAAAACGCTTTCTCAAGCAGTTCTGTCTCTCCGTCCTTCAGGAGCAGGGATAGCGACAGCGAACGACCCATTTCGTAATCGGCCACCAGCAGACCCACCGCACTGAACACGCCAGCACCCGGCGGCACGATAACCCGGCCGATATTCAACTCCCGCGCCAGAGCTGCGGCATGCATGCCGCCATTGCCGCCAAACGCCAGCAACGTAAAATCACGCGGGTTCCGCCCACGATATGTGGAAACCGCCTTGACCGCCCGCATCATGGTGGCATTGGCCACACGGTGAATACCGTAAGCCGCTTCCAGCAGATCTATCCCTGTGGGGTCACAGACCGTGCGCGTAATCGCTTCCTGCGCGCGTATGGCCTTGACTGGCACGGTACCACCGGCAAGGGCGATCGGGTTGAGATAACCCAGCACGACATTGGCGTCAGTCACCGTTGCGTGCTCGCCCCCACGGTCATAACAGGCAGGACCGGGTACCGCGCCAACACTTTCCGGCCCGATCTTGAGCACACCGCCCGCATCAATCCGGACGATACTGCCGCCCCCGGCCCCCACTTCGGACACATCGATAATAGGCAACCGCAGGGCGTAACCACCCCCTTTGGCCAGCGCGCTCGACATCGAAATACCGCCACCCACCTCATAATCATCGGTGGCGGTTACGCAGCCATCCTGAATAAGCGAGGCCTTGGCGGTCGTGCCGCCCATGTCAAAGGTAATAATGTCCTTATAGCCTGCGGCCATGCCCAGACGCGCCGCCCCTACCACACCGGCGGCAGGTCCACTTTCCACCACGGTTGCAGGCCGTTCCTGCACCTGCGCTACATCCAGCAGACCACCGCTGGACTGCATCATCAGCACGTTGCCATCAAACCCGGCGGCTTCAAGACGCTGCACGAGTTTTTCGAGATATGTCCTGACAACCGGCCCTACATACGCATTGACAACCGTTGTGCTGGTCCGTTCGTATTCGCGCATTTCAGGCAGGACATCGTAACTGGCGCAGATAAAACAGCCCTCGGGCAGTTCTTCACGCAGAATACGTTCTACTGCACGTTCATGCTCGGGATTAACGTAGCTATGCAAAAAGCAGATAGCCACGGCTTCCACACCCGCCTGCGCGAGCGCTCGGCCTACGGCCCGCGCCCCCGCTTCATCCAGCGGCTGCACGACAGCCCCAGTAGCATCCAGACGCTCCGCCACTTCATACCGGTTGCGCCTCGGCACAAGTGGTGCAGGCTTTTCGTACAGAGGTTCATACAGCCGGGGCACCCTGATACGGCGCAACTCCAGAACATCGCGGAAACCTTCTGTTGTCACAAGGCCGGTTTTAGCGCCCTTGGATTCCAGAATGGCGTTGGTCGCAATGGTCGAGGCATGAAGAAGCTGGCCAAAGTTGCCAGCCTCCAGCCCAAGCTGCTCCACAATCTGCCCGATCCCTACAAGAATGCCTTCGGCATAATCGTGCGGGGTGGAGGGCACCTTGGCGGTGATAAGCTGCCCTTCAGAAGAAAGGCAGGCCACATCGGTAAAAGTGCCGCCAATATCGGCTGCAATGCGATAATCTGTTGTCTGCATCACTGATCACACCGGAAAGCCTGAAGCTTGTCTTCATCAATGGTGATACCAAGGCCCGGCGTATCCAGCGGCAGGATCGCGCCATCCCTGACCTGCATCGGTTCTGTCAGGATATCATCATCATAGTAATGGCCCGCCACACGGCAAGGATGCGTACCCGCCGGAGCACTGATCGTAATAACCGCAGGCAGGGACACAGCCGGACGCGCAAGGGCAAAATGCACATTGGCCGCCGTGCCGATAGCAGATTCGATCGAACCGTTGACATCGCAGGCCATCATCGCTGCCCCAGCCAGATCCGCCACCTTGCAGGCACCACCAAAGCCGCCGGCTTTTGCCAGATAGATGGAAATGCAATCCGCCGCACGGGCCTGCAGCACATCCACCGCGTCATGAATATCCCAGCAGCTTTCATCAGCAACAATCGGCACAGCACTGGCGGCGGTTACTTCCGCCATATAGCGCAGGCCTTCGGATGGCTGCTCAATCAGGCTAACCCCGGCATCAACCAGACGCCGCACAATGGCAAGGGCGTTCTTGACATGGCCATAGCCCTGATTGGCATCCAGACGCAGGGCAACGCCTTCCCCGAACTCCTTGCGCAGGGCAGCAACGAGGCGGATATCGCGCTCCGCATCAACACCGCCCTTGATCTGCAACGCCCGGACACCGTCTTCCACCGCCAGAATGGCTTCATCCAGCGCTTCTTTTTCAGGCATCAGGCCGACCATGTGAGCGACAGGCACACTCTCGCGCACCGCCCCCCCCAGAAGCTTGTAAACCGGCAGGCCCACGCTTTTTCCCCAGGCGTCATACAGGGCGATGCTGACAGCACATTTGGCGTAGACATTGCCGACCGCTACCCGGTCCATAATGCTGGCAGCTTCCGTTACCGCGGTAACATCATGCCCGATTAGCGCCGGGGCCAGTACATCGCGCACCATGGCAATAACCGTGCTGATGGTCTCACCCGCATGGCGGCTGAAATCCCCGCCCCAATCCGGCAGAGGCGTTGCTTCGCCATAACCCACCACACCATCTTCGGTTTCAATACGGACAAGAACAAAATTGCCAAGCTGCCCGAGCATGCCCGCCCAGCGAAAGTCACGCCGGGTAGGAAGGGAAAAGGGATAGGCCTGAACAGAAACAATCTTCACCATATCATCTCCACATATGCGGTGGCGCACCAGCAAAGCACACCACACGCCTCATGCTTTTACAGACAGGAAAAATCATTATTTTTAATGAAATTTTCCTGCTTCATTACAGACACCATCACCGTTTGGATGGCACGACCAAGGCGGCAAGACACAACACGATGCACGACAGGCCCCAGTATTGTGTCCAGCCGGAAAGGGCAAAATAAGTCGGGGGGGTGGCGAGGCAGACAATGGATGTAACCTGCCCGATCAGGCCGGATACCACCCCGATATCTTCCTTGTTGTTAACATAGGTCGGGAACTGCGCCGTAACCGCACCCGCCATGCCACCAAATGCCAGAAGCCAGATGATCAGCCCCACCAAGGCCAGCCCGAATGTACCTTTGGGGAAAAACAGGATCAGAAGGGCCACCGCGCCAACACAGACAAGCACTCTGTACATGGCCCTGAAATGGAACTTCTTGGTCAGCACATAGCCTGTCAGTGTTCCGCCCAGTATCATGGCAAAAATTTTGGCACTCGCAATGCCACTATTGGACAACCCCAGCCCCACACCATAAACCCGGTTGATATAAGAAGGCATGACAACACTCACGCCATAGGCAACCGCATTGGGCAGAGCCAGCGCCGCCGCAAGCCTGATAACACGGGTATCCTTAAACAAAAGGCTGAAGCCCACATTATCAGGCCGCAATGCAACCGCGGCATCCTTGCGGGGCAGGAAAAATGACAGCACGGTCAGGCATAGCGCAACCAAACCATGCGTAAGAAACGCATGCCGCCATGCCAGACCTTCAGCAAACGGAACTGACAGCAACAGGCCAAAAGCATATCCAACAGGCCCATAGGTTGACCAGAACGATAGTGCGCGGGTTCTCGTATCGCCATTCAGCCACGAAACCAGAGCGCTCGGGCAAGCCACGACAAGACAGCCAAAGCCACTCCCGGCCAGCAGCATACCCAGATACAGTTCCGCCCGCATGCTGGATAGAGCCAGCACGGCATCTCCCGCTGCCATCAGCAGGCCAGCCAGCACCATACCCAGACAGATGCCGATACGGTCAATCAACCGGCCAATCGGCAGGCAGATCAGCGCGGAAGGCACGGAAAACAGCGAAAGCGCCATGCCCGCTTCGGATTTGGAAATCCCCATATCCTGTGCGATCTGCGGCAGGAAGGAGACAAAAACGCCAACGCCGCCCATGGAGGCCACAACGGCTGCGTAACAGAGCATAAGCAGAAGAAAAGAGCCGCGACTGTCAAACAGGGGTTTGTCGAAAACGGGTTCTTTCATGTCAGGCCTGCTCCACCATACGGTTATCCATGGCGCGCCCAAGCAGCACCAGACGCTCACGGAAAGCGATATCGTCCAATGCTGGCACGCCTTCTCCAAAACGCAGTACCTTGCCTGAACCAACCTGATATTCTGGCCAGTACGGCAGGCCCGCACCGTTAGGTGTGCCGGTTCTGGCAAAATTGAGCCAGTAGCGCGACAGTGTGTTCATCAGCCGTTCCTGTTCCGCACGGCGCTCTGGCACGTCAAAGCGGCAGGTTCGCAGGGCAAAATCGATTTCGGCGCCATGAAAGGCTCCCAGCCCCTGCCCTTTTACAAAACTATCAGGTTTGGTTGAGGCATGCGCGTAATCGAAGCGATAGGCATAACTTTTTGAAACGCGTGACATGGCCATGAACAGAGCAACACTGTTCCAGTTGAACACGACATCCCCAAAGGCTTCCTGGCCCATAACCGCCGGATCGGTAGAGCCCTGTGCCTGCAGAACTCGCAGGATTTCAGGTGCATATGTGCCGTAGTTTTCCTGCAGGCTCGCTTGCAGGCCCGACAGGGTACCGCCACCCAGCGGCGGGAAAACCCGCCCTTCATCATGATTATGACCGGCAATAACCGGCACATTGGCGCAGCGCCCCGCCTCCATCAAGGTACAGGGATGATCAGGGATCAGCCAGCCATCGATATTGGGATAAAACAGCCAGTTAAAACCATATGTCGTTACAAGGTGCATGGCGTCCATACGGCGCATATCGGCAATGGAGCTGGCCCCCATGCGCTGCGCAAATGCCACGCCTTCCTTTTGCATGTCCGCCTGCCGCCCCAGCAGAATGCTGGATGACGGACGCCCCATGGGTGCACCGCTCTGGGCAATACCCTTGTGGAACAGACCACGGGATTGAGGCATGACAAGGTGAAACCCGACACTGAACGCCCCGGCCGACTGACCAAAGATCGTTACATTATCAGGGTCTCCACCAAAATTCGCAATATTGTCCTTGACCCATTGCAGGGCAGCAATCTGATCCATCAGACCATAATTACCCGACACGCCTGCAGGTGATTCGCTTGAGAGTTCCGGGTGCACATAGCTCCCCAGAATTCCCACGCGATAGTTAATGGATACAAACACAGTGCCTTCGGCAGCCATCTGTGCGCCGTCATACCGTGGGTTGGCACTGCTGCCCATGACGAACGCACCGCCAAAAATCCAGACCATGACAGGCCGCCGCCGCCCATCTTCCGGCGGGGCCCAGACATTCAGGGTCAGGCAATCCTCACTCATCCTGTCCGGGCTGTAGTCAAGACTGACGCCCGGCATGGATGGCGCGCAGGGGCTTGCCCCAAAGCGCGTAGCATCCCGCACCCCGGCCCATGGTATGGGGGGGTGCGGTGGCTGCCACCGTAACGCTCCAACAGGTGGCGCGGCAAACGGGATACCCAGCCAGGCCGTAACTCCGGGCACGGCGGTTGCCTTACCCCTGACAAGCCCTGCCGTTGTCTGCCGGACGGGCTCACGGCCCGCCCCGACACCAATCAGGGTCGCTCCCGCCGCACCGGCGAGAAAAGTACGTCGTCCATACTGGCTATCGTGCATTGACCACTCCAGACCTGTCCGTTGCCTCAGAAACCGGCGGTAACCGTTCCCATGGCCATGAACGGCGTTGAAACATAGTAAGACGGCGCACCGGATGCAGCGATTGTCGAACCCATGGTGCCGGTTGTGGCCTGAGCGTTCGATTTCACACTGTATACGCCCGAGAGATAATGGTTGTTCGCAAGATTGACGATATTCAGGCGAAATTCCATGTTCTTGAGCATACCGATATCATGCAGGCGGTAACCTGCCGTCATATCTGCCTGCACATACGGATCGATGGAAGCATCGTTCATGAATGTCGAATACTGCCGACCAACCCACTTGATTCCCGCATTGCCGAAAAACCGGCCATCATCATAATCCAGACCGAAGCCAAGCTGGTATTTCGGTGCATTGACAGCCGTTTTCCCGCTTGTCGGCAGATAGTCGTTGCCAACCTTCAGGTTATTGTCCTGCCGCGCATCCAGATATTCCGCTGACATATAAGGCCGGAAATGGTGAATGGGTGCCGTGCCGATTTCAAAATCGACCCCACGCGCATGCTGGCCACCACCATTAAGCTGCGAGGGAATCTGCTGGGTGCCGTTATAAATGACAGTGCTGACCAGACGATTGGTAAAGTTGTAGTTGAAGAAAGTCAGACGCGCCATCATCAGTTTGGACGTGTAACGGTAACCAATTTCCTCACTGATCGAATATTCAGGCTTCAGATTCGGATTACCAACCGACGACACCGCACCGTTATAGGTGCTTTCAAACATCGCATTCGACGTGGGTGTTCTGAAGGCTGTGCTACCATTCATGAAAAACTGATGGTGATCATTGAGCTTGTACGTCACACCAACTGCCGGCAAAGGTTCGGCTGTGTTGGTTTCGATGTGATACGGCGTGCCCGGAAGGGAGTTTGTGCCCTGTCGGTTCACCATCGCCTCACGGAAACCAGCCGTCAGCTTCAGCTTGTCGTGCAGCAGGGACAGCGTATCCCCGATATAGAGCACGTTTGTCGTCACATAAGAATGAGACGCCATCAGCATGATGGGGTGGCCATTGACCGTATAATAATTGGAATCGCCCCACGGATTGAGCGGAGAACCACTACTACTAACCCGACCATACTGCGAGAAAAGGTTATCATTCTCGTACTGGAACCAGTAGCCGAATGTCAGCGTGTTGTGCCCGCGCTGATAAACCATATTGGTGTTAAAGCCGGAGCGGGATGTTTCCTCGATATAGGGCTCGTAAGTCATATATTTGTTACTGGTGATGCTGCCATCACCATTCAGGTCAACCTGCTCTTTGCTCAGCCCGCTATAGACAGCATTTTCCGCAACCATACCACCGAAACCTGTTGTTCCGTAGTTGTAGTATGTATAGGGCGTGAAGTTGAAGGTCAGACCCTTGATCAGCTTCAGCTTTGTGGGCAAGGAGACCAGCAATGCCTCGTAAGGGTTCTGGTGCAGCTTGTAATAGTTCGTGTTCGTGCCGGTATAAACATTGGTATAGTTATACCCACCCTTATCGAACTGTGCCTGAGTGGGGTACGCATAGTTCGAGATATCGAAATTCGAATAGGAAATCGTCAGCTTAGAGCGGCTTTCCGCACCCCAGTCCTTGACGGCCCCAAGATCGAAATGGGTTTTGGAATCATGCCCAGCCCCACGGGTATGATCAGCCTCCATATGCGAGACGGACATGAACATCCGCACGCCTGAACGGCCAAGATCACCCGTATCGACACGCATAAAACCGCGAGCCATGCTGTAGGAACCACCCGTGGCATCCGCAGTAACATGGAAATGATGCGAGGGATCGCGGGTCTGGATAAAGACTACACCACCAGAGGCGTTGACAGTCGGCGTTGAAATATCAGGAGAACCCTGCTCAAGGCGGATCTGCTCCTGGTTTTCGGTATCCGCCCACTCGGAAGGATTGACCTGGCTGTTATAGCTGCTGGTCACGGGAATGCCTTCATAGACAAAGCCCATTTGTGACGAATCAAGCCCACGCACCGAAAAACCCCCGCCGCCATACTGCATGCCAAACGGGTCCGACGACGCGGCATTGGCCCCCGGCGTCAGTTTAAGCATCTGGAAGGTGGACTGCGTGGGAGACTGCTTGGCAATAAAATCGCGCGAAACAGTACTGGCGGATTTATCCCCCGTTTCCGCACGGATCAGACCACCACCGAACTGCCGCCCGGTTACCCCTGTAGCGGAAATGACATTTCCGCCCACGACTTCCAGA
Organism: Acetobacter papayae; assembly: GCF_047721125.1. Classification (NCBI taxonomy): domain Bacteria; kingdom Pseudomonadati; phylum Pseudomonadota; class Alphaproteobacteria; order Acetobacterales; family Acetobacteraceae; genus Acetobacter; species Acetobacter papayae. The sequence continues at coordinate 23,576 of NZ_JBDNWF010000008.1, forward strand.
TATTCATTCTTACGGCTTTCACTTGCCGCTTTTTTCCCCGAGCTGGCAGATGAGCCTGAAGCTGCTGTGGCAGCCATTGCTGGTGGCGCAGCCAGACTGATACAGCCTGCCAAAAGTAGAAATTTCCGACCATAACGCATCCCCGGTCCTCCGTCGCCTTTGATAGGTTGAAGATTTGCCTGTGAACAAACTCACGGAACACCGCATCTATTTTTTGATTCCGTAACGATTCGTAATCGTAATGAGATTCCAGAAAAATGAAAAGATTTTTCTTAATTTTATTATAAATATAATTACCATATTAAAATAACGCGAGCATAACAGAATACTATTTCTGATTTACATCAGAAATACCCTCTTCACCCCAAATAACTGTGATCAATTATCATCTATTCATGCCAGAAGCCTTTTCAGATCAAAATCGACATTTTCAACCTGAGAGATTTCTGGAAAAACACCGGATAAAATCATCCGCCTTGAAAGAATATGCAATGCAGGGTGATTAACCGTTTCCACTGCACAGAGCTGACCAGAATATGAAAAATGAAAGAAAGACATTTTCCCTTTTTCAGATTCGTCTCGCACTGCACAGGTCATGCCATCTTCCCACCTACCGGCAGTCTGCAGTTTCATGCCCAACTGATCGGACCAGAACCACGGAACTGCCGTATAGGGCTGGGCTTTGCCTGAAATAACCGACGCAACGGTTCTGGCCTGATCATGAGCATTCTGGACACATTCCAGACGCACCAGCCTACCAGAAAATGCTTCTGGAAAACGGCAGCAATCCCCGATAGCAAAAATGGAAGAATCCGATGTCCGGCAATACTGATCAACCAGAATGCCATCCTGACAATCCAGACCGGCCATGGCTGCCAGTTCCTGATTTGGCAGAATACCAACACCCTTGATCACAAGCCCGGCGGGGAGAACCTCGCCATCCTGCATCACAACACCAGAAACCGCGCCGTTCACCTGCTCCAGCCCTGTCACGCAGCGACCAGCATGCACGACGGTACCCGCTTCCTGATGCCTGGCGGCGACCAGAGCCGAAAGAGCGGGCGAAGCCGCACGCATCAGCAGGCGGGGTGCAGCCTCGACAACATGCACTTTGCGCTGAAAATGCGCGCGGAATGTGGCCGCCAGTTCCAGCCCCACATACCCACCGCCAACAATAACGACCGGCCCTTCGGTCGTTTCTGCCGCAGCGCGGATCGCTTCGGCATCGCGCAGTGTCCGCAGGGTGTAGACATTCTCAACTGCGCAATCTTCAAGGAACGGCCGTGCACGGCTGCCCGTGGCGATAACGAGCGTTTCATACGCCAGTACCTGCCCATCAGACAGAAGCACTTTATGCTCATCCCGCACGATGCGTTCGGCCTGCACACCAAGCCGCAGGTCGATGTTTTCCGCATCGTAAAACACCTCACCCCGCAGGCAAAGGCTTTCCGCCGATGCTGCTCCCATCATGAACCCCTTGGAAAGAGGCGGGCGCTGGTAAGGATGATCCTTTTGTACATCAACAAGCGTTATGGAACCCAGATAACCGGACTCCCGCAATGCAGCAGCACACTGCACACCGGCATGAGACGCTCCAAGAATGACAACACCCGCGGTCATCAGAACTGACGATCCGGCACTTCGACCACCATACCGTCGAGCGCATCACTCACAATGACCTGACAGGCCAGCCGGCTGCCATCACGCCGTTCAGCCGCCACACCTTCGAGCATTTCCTCTTCTTCCTGAGCCGGCGGGGTCAGCAGGTGCAGATATGCATCATCTATATATACATGACAGGTGGCACAGGCGCAGGCGCCACCGCACTCCGCTTCGATACCGCGAATATTTTCCTGAATGGCAAGCTGCATCACGCTACCACCCGCTTTGGCCTCTGTTTTTTTGACACTCCCGTCACCCTGTCGAAAAAAAATTTCAGCCATATTCGAAAACTCCGCGAAAGGATGCGTAAGGCCCTGTCAGGCCGCCATCCTGTTTTATTGTCTCGACTTCAAAACAAGCTTGCATAGTTTTTTCATTTCTTGCAAGCATATTGTTCACATAAGGTATTTATGTTCGTTAAACGAACAAATGCACGCAAAACCCTGTTCTCCGGAGACCGATCTCTCATGATGAGTGCCGAGCAAAATGCACTGATAACCCAGGTTTCAGCTGGCAAGCCCGCGGGCAATCTGCTGCGCCACTACTGGCAGCCTGCGGCACTTTCAATTGAGCTGGAAGGCACACGCCCCGTACGCCCGGTGCAACTTATGGGCCAGAACTTTGTCCTTTTCAGAGACGAAAACGGGGCTCTGGGCTTTCTGGACAGGGACTGCCCGCATCGCGGCGCGGATCTTGCCTATGGTCGTCTGGAAGATGGCGGGCTGCGCTGCCCTTTCCACGGGTGGCTTTTCGACACACAAGGTAATTGCCTGCAAACACCAGCAGAGCCCAAAGGCAGCACCCTGTGCAAGCGTATCCGCCAGAAATCCTATCCGGTTGTTGAGAAAAGCGGCATCATTTTCGTCTATCTGGGCGAAGGGGATGCCCCGAGCTTTCCCGACCTTGACTGCTTTATTGCCCCTGAAAGCCATACCTTTGCTTTCAAGGGGTTGATTGACTGCAACTGGCTTCAGGCCCTTGAAGTTGGCATTGATCCATCACATGCAAGCTTCCTCCATCGTTTTTTTGAAGATGATGATACGGAAACCGCTTACGGACGGCAGTTCCGCTCGACATCCGCGGAAAGCGATATTCCCATGACACGCGTCCTACGTGAATTCGACTGCCCGGACATCGCCGTGGAAAAAACCCCTTACGGGCTACAGCTGGTTACAACCCGCACGATGAACGAATCGCAAACCCATGTGCGCGTTACCAATGTGCTGTTCCCGCAGGCTTTTAACATTCCCATGTCCAGCGAAATGACCATCACGCAATGGCATGTGCCCATTAGTGATACGCGCACATACTGGTACGCCATTTTCACCAGCTTTACCGGCCCCGTGGACAAGGAAAAAATGCGCGAACAGCGTCTGCAACTCTACACCCTGCCGGACTACCTGCCGCGCGTCGGTCGCGAAAACAATTATGGGTTTGACCCCGAGGAACAGCTCCACAAAACCTATACCGGCATGGGTGAAGATATTAACGTACACGACCAGTGGGCCATTGAATCGCAGGGCCATATACAGGATCGCACCCGCGAACATCTGAGTCAGGCGGACAAGGGCATTATCGCCTACCGTCGGATGCTGGTGGAAGCCATTGAAAAGGCAGAGCGTGGCGAAACACCCCTGATGGTGCTGACCCCGCAGGAAGCCGCACACATTCAGGGCCCATCGACCATGGATGGCGTTTGCGCTTCCAGCGATCTCGAACACTGGCATGAAGTCGATTCGCGCCGACGTGCCGGAGCCCCGTGGCAAACACTCGCCGCAGCCAGCTAGGGAGCAGTGCGATGAGCTTTATTGAACAGCACGGACTATGGACACCGCAGCAGGCTGAAGCCGCACGCGCGGTGGAACAGCGCATACAGGCGGATGGGCTTGAAACCATCCGTTTCTCCTTCCCCGATCAGCACGGCATCCTGCGTGGCAAAACACTGGTTGCCTCCGCATTGGGGGGAGCGTTCTCGGCGGGTATATCCGTCCCGTCTTCCCTGCTGATGAAAGATACAGCTCATCGGACGGTTATCTCCATCTTTTCGGCCCAGAACAGCACGGGCATGACGGAAGTGCGCGGGTCTGCCGATATCATTATGGTGCCGGACCCCACGACATTCAAAATCCTGCCCTGGGCGCATGCGACAGGCTGGATGTTGTGTGACCTGTATTTCCGCGATGGGCGCAAGGTGCCCTTTGCCACCCGGCATATCTGCCGCGATGCGCTCTCCCGTCTGACGGATGCCGGTTATGCTTTCATGACCGGGCTGGAGGTAGAGTTTCACCTCACCCGTCTGGAAAACCCACGCCTTGCCCCCGAAGACGCAGGCCAGCCCGCCATAGCGCCCGATGTCAGCCTTACACACAGGGGCTACAATTACCTGACGGAGCTGAACTACGATCAACTCGAGCCCATTCTGGATATTCTGAGAAAGAACATTCAGGGACTTGGCCTTGGCCTGCATTCGATGGAAATCGAGTTCGGCCCCAGTCAGGTGGAAATGGTGTTCAAGGTTGCCGAAGGCATCCAGTCCGCCGATGACATGGTGCTGTTCCGCTCGGCGGTCAAACAGGTCTGCCGCCGCCATGGCTACCACGCCAGCTTCATGTGCCGCCCGCGCCTGCCCGATGTTATGTCCAGTGGGTGGCACCTGCACCAGTCGCTCAAGGTTCTATCTTCCGGGGCGAATGCCTTCGTACCCGACAACTCGGCCGCACCCCTGTCGGAAACCGGCCTGTTCTGGCTCGGGGGCCTGCTGGAACACGCGGCGGCGGCCACTGTATTCTCCACCCCCACCATCAACGGCTACAAACGCTACAGGCCGTTTTCGCTCGCCCCAGACCGCGCAATCTGGGGTATGGACAACCGAGGGGTGATGCTACGGGTTATCTCCGCGCAAAACGACCCTGCATCCCGCATTGAAAACCGTGTGGGCGAACCGGCAGCCAACCCCTATCTCTATCTGGCTTCGCAGGTCATCGTCGGGCTGGATGGCCTTGCCAGACGGACATCGCCCGGCACACCAGCGGATGAACCCTATGGCACGCCAGCCCCGCTCCTGCCCACCACCCTTGCCCGCGCGGTAGAAGCACTGGAGCACAGTAGTGTTTTCCGCACCGCCATGGGGGATGGCTTCATCAATTATCTGACTGAAATCAAAAAGTCAGAAATAAAGCGTTACGAACTTGAGGTTTCCGAATGGGAGCAGCGTGAATATTTTGACATGTTCTAGTTGCCCGCAACAACGCTCCTGTCATTCGTTTTTAACGCCCATCACTTTGTCATAGTGTTTTCTTGCAGAAAGTGAGGCAACGGTGTCCAGAATCATACCGCGCGATGCGGAAGCGCGCAAAAATAACCCTGTCGGGCGTGATTTTTCGGAAGCTCTTGCGCGCGGCCTTCTGATTCTGTCCGCGTTCGATGCCGATCATCCTGCCATGACACTCAGTGACCTTGCTCGCAAGGTGGATCTGCCGCGCGCAACCGTGCGCCGTGCATTGCTGACATTACTGCACCTTGGTTATATTGCCGATGAGGGACGCCTGTTCCGCCTTCAGCCCCGGGTGCTGCAACTTGCAGCCACGTACCTTCAGTCAAACCTCATTTCCACCCTGATCCAGCCTGTGTGCGAACGTCTGGCCCGCACACTCAATACAACCTGCTCCATGGCGGTTCTGGACAGAACAGAAGCCGTCATGATCACCTATGCCTCGGCCCGTCGCACACAGCCTTTTGGCATAACGGAGCATATCGGCCTGCGCCTGCCAGCCTATTGCAGTGCTGTCGGGCGGGTTCTTCTGGCCAATCTCGACAGTGAGCAGCTTGATGCAACCCTGTCGGCCATAGACATGGAAAAAATTACCGAGCACACGATTACGGACAGGAAAAAACTCGAAAAAATACTTCTATCAACAAGGGAAAAACAATACACTCTTGTTGATCAGGAAGTGGAGATCGGTTTCCGGTCCATTGCGGTTCCCCTCTTCCGCAGGGATGGAACACCCGTCGCAGCCCTTAATATCGGTATCAGGCTGGAGCAGGCCAGTAAGGAGCAGATGGAAAGTGATTATCTGCCCCATCTGCAAAAAGAAGCCGACACCTTGCGTATGCAGTTGCTCTGAGCACCCTTAACCCGCCATCATGACCAGAACCCAGACAAGACGAGAAAGCATCTTCAACATGTCAGGTTATTTTTCAAAACTTCTTCTCATGCCATTGGCACTTGGCCTTCTCTCCAGCCCCGCGATGGCCACGCCGGATGTCTCGTCTTTCTACCAGTGGCAGGCCCCTGTCACTGCGGCTCCGGGCACCATCTTGCGCTCCGAACCGCTCAAGGCAAGCTGGCTACCAGCCGATACCGGCGCGGCCTATCGCTTCCTGTACAGCTCTACAGACGGCATGCAGCCCAAGCAGCACGTCGCTGTTTCGGGCTATATGCTGTTCCCTGACGGACCGGCCCCCAAAGGCGGCTGGCCGGTTGTCATCTGGGCACATGGTACCACCGGTGTGGCGGATCGCTGCGCGCCTTCATGGATGGGCCCGCGTGCGCGCGATACGGCCTATCTCGGCGCGTGGCTCAAGCGCGGCTTTGCCATCGTAGCCACCGACTACCAGGGTCTTGGCACGCCCGGTGTGCACCCCTACCTGCTCTATCAACCCGAAGCTTACAGCCTTCTGGACGCGGGCCGGGCCATTCTGAGCCAGAAAAACTTCCCTGTTCGCAATACCATGCTGATTGTCGGACAATCTCAGGGTGCTGGTGCAACACTGGGTGCGTCATGGGTCTTCCCCCACTATGCACCGGAACTCGGCATCAAGGCTGCGGTCATGACCGGTCTGGTGACTGCCATCCATCAGGATCACCCGCAGAGTGAAGACGCCAACGAAAAACGCTATACCACGGTCAGCAACATGGACCCGGCTTTTGCCACCTTGCGGCTTGCGGGCAGCGATCAGGCCATTCACCCCGAAACGGACCCCAAAACGCTCCTGAGTGAAAAAGGACGTATCATGTTCAGCGTTGCCGAACATGGCTGCCTGCACGACCTGTTCGACAAAGCCAAGGAGCTGCACATTACCAAGGGGGGAGAAATGCTGGCGCATGACATTACCGCCTATGATCAGGACATGGACCGGTATTTCGAACTCCCGGACGGGCATGTAACCATCCCGCTGTTTCTGGGCACAGGACTGGCGGACGGCATGGCAGGCACAAAGGGACAGTACGATGCCGCACAGGCCCTGTGCCGGGCAGGTTCCACCGTGCAGTGGCACACCTATCCCGGCCTAAGCCATGGGGGAGCCGTCAATTACTCGCTTCCTGACTCTGCAATTTTTGTCAAAGATGTCCTGTCTGGCAAAGCCGTGCCATCCTCCTGTGGCAACCTGACACCCCCCGGCCCCGTGCAGGATGCCCTGCCCGGTATTCCGTTCAACTGATGCACATGTCCTCACCTCGCGCCTCATGGGCAGTCGAACGCCTGCTGCCGCTCCCGGGCCATGGCCCGGTTCTGCGTAACCATACACTCAGTGCCCGTGATGGCATGATTGAGGGCATTGCTCCGACTACTGGAGAAAACGTGCTGGCAGGCTCTCTTGCCATGCCTGCTTTTGCCAATGCCCATGACCACGGTCGGGGCCTGCCGACACTTTCCTGCGGTATTCCTGATGGCCCGCTCGAACTCTGGGTTTCCCGTCTGGGTGTAGAACCACACACACTGTCTTTCCTGAACGCCGCCTGCGCTTTTGCCCGCATGGCACAATCCGGTATCGGTGCGGCAGTACATTGCCATAATACACAAAATGGACGCACCCTTCTGCAAGAAGCGCAAGGTGTTGCCAAGGCGGCAAAAGCTGTTGGTATCCGTATTGCCTTTGCAGTTCCCTTCGCGGGGGAAAACCCATTTGTGTATGAAAGCAGCGCACCGTTCAGGGATATTTTTGACTACCCGGATCAATTCCCGGCACTTTCAGCATCACGCTATCGCAGAAGCCTTCAGGAAGGGCTGGATATTACCGATGCGCTGGCCGAACTGGAAAGCGAGACTTTCCATGTGCAGTACGGCCCCGTAGGCCCACAATGGACCGACAGGGCCACTCTGGAAGCAATCAGCGCACGCTCGGCCAGCACCGGCCGTCGTGTTCACATGCATTTTTTCGAAACCCGCCTTCAGCAGGAATGGGCAGATGCAACTTTCCCTGAAGGTATTGTCAACTATTTTGACAGGATTGGCCTGCTTTCACCCAGACTAACACTGGCACATGGCGTGTGGCTGCGCCCCGATGAAATTGAACTGCTGGCTGCACGCGGTGTTCTGCTGTCGTGCAATATTTCATCCAACATGCGGCTGGCATCCGGCCTACCTCCCATCAGCACCATTATCGACAAAAACATGAAGTTCGGCATCGGTCTGGACGGCATGTCCCTTGAAGATGATGACGACATTTTAAGAGAAGCCCGCCTTCTGCGTGGCCTCATGCAAACAACCCAACCCGGCATCCTTGGCCCGGGTGACAGCCGCATCAGCACGCCGCTCTGCTTCAATGCCCTTATGCGCACGGGACGGGAAAGTATTACAGGCCCCGATAATGGCGGCCTGCTTGAAGAAGGGCGACCGGCTGACATGGTTATTGTTAATACAGACCGGGTTCTGCCTTATGAGATACCCGATGCCATTCTGCCCGAACTCCTGCTTACACGCCTGACACGGCGTGATGTACGCACACTTGTCATCAATGGAAATACCATTGTGGATAATGGAAAGTGCCAGACTATCCCACAGGAAGATATGGAGAAAGAACTCCATGACATTGTGCGGCGCGCCCTGAAGCAGGCCACGGCCTCCTATGCCGATACCGTGCCATGGGAGGAGCATATCAGGCGGTATTATACCGACAGCTTGCATACAAATGGACAGTAAACCCAACATGGCTCATCAAAACAGCGCTACAGATATAAAAAAGTTTTATATACTTCTTTGCGGATATGAAATCCTGCCTAAATCCGTCTCTGTAGCCGGTGCAGACCCGCTCTTGATGTTGTGTGAGCCTATATGCGCCTATCTACTTGAAACACACCATGGATGGGTTCTGCTCGATGCGGGTCTGGACCCGGCCAATATTGAGAACCCCGCGAAGAAACAAAAATATTTTACTTCCCTGAATATGACACCGCCTATCATCAGGCCGGCACACAATCTTGAAAATCAGCTTGCAGCCCTTGGCATCAGAAAAGAAGACATTGCATGGGTTATCCTGTCGCATCTTCATTTCGATCACTGCGGCTATATAAAATATCTGAAAAATGCGCGCATTTCCGTGCAGAGAAAAGAATATACTGCCGCCCTGTCATCATCCTGCCCCGGCTATATTCAGGAAGATTTTAATTCTGATGATATTCAATGGGACTTTCAGGATGGCGACTGGCAGGCTTTTCCGGGTCTGAACCTCATCACGACTTTTGGCCATACGCCCGGCCACCAGTCCGCCATTGTCACCCTCCCGCATTCAGGCCCCATGATTCTGTCTTTCGACACGGGCGACCTACAGGAAAACTTTACGGCTCTCCGTATCCCCGGATCGACAACGAACGCTCAGGACGCCCTGCTCTCAATTAAACGTCTTAACGACCTGAAAACACAGCTTGATGCCGAGCTTGTTCTGTTCCATGACCCGCAGGCCATAGAAAAACTGAAAATTTTCCCACACTATTATGATTGAGTTTAGCCCCCGGCTTTCTGCCAGGGGCTTTCAGGACTACCAGGCTGTAAACCCATTATCCACAAACAGATGAGTGCCGTTGACAAAACGGGCATCATCACTGGCAAGAAACAGCACGGCATCCGCCACTTCATCCGGTGTGGCCGCACGTCCCTGCCGGGCAGTCAGCTCTGCTTCGGAAGCGCCCACACCCTGAGCCTGCAACGCGCTGAGCTCCCTTTGTCCATGAGGCGTATCAATAAAACCGGGGCAGACCGCATTACACCGGATATTACGATCCCGGAATTCGGTAGCGATGGCGCGCGCAAACATATGGCAGGCCCCCTTGGTGGCATTATACGCGACTTCTGTCGGGGTTGCGGCAATAGCGGAAATTGAAGATGTGCAGACAATCGCCCCACCACCACCCGCAATCATATGGGGCAGTACAGCCTTAGTAACAAGAAACATGCTTTTGACATTGATAGAAAACAGAGAATCCCACTCCTGCTCTTTAATCTCAAGGAACGGCTTTATCAGTATGGTACCTGCATGGTTGAAAAGCACATCGATTTTACCAAATGTTTCCACACAGGCACGCACACCCTCGCTCACCATATGGGTATCGGAAACATCAACCTTAAAAAAAGCGATGGAATGACCCGCTGCTGAAAGGCGGTTTGCAAGCGCTTCTCCCGCTTCGGCATTGCGGTCAAAGATGGCAACCTGCGCCCCTTCCTGAGCAAAGCGTACAACACTTGCCGCCCCCACACCCGTAGCGCCACCCGAAACAAGAACCGTTTTGCCCGCAAATTTCAGTGCCATTTTCAATTTCCTTCACTCGACCCGACAAGGCTGACGGGACGCCGGACCGCCAGCACGACGCCAATACAGAACACACTAAGCAAAACAACCGGAATCAGCATGACCGAAACCAAGCTCTGATCCGATGAGGCCGGGCGCGGCCAGACAAGATTGATCAATGCCCCAACCTCAAAACAGAGTGCAATAACCGTAAGCGGCCACCCGAAGCCACCCAGACGGAACGGCCCCGATGGCACCCACCCGCCAAAACGGGCAAAGGCTCCGGCAATCAGCACCATGGTAAATGTGGTATAAATACCCGCTGTAGCAAAATTGATAACCGCTTCCGCAATATGCGGCGCAAAACCACCAACAAGCAGAACCATACAGGGCAGCACGGTCGCCGCCAGCACGGCGGCCGTAGGCAGGCCGGTTCGCGGGTTGACGCGCGACATCGCCGCAGAAAACGGAATGACCCGATCCCGCCCCATGGAAAACAGTAAACGGCTGGTAGAGGCGATGACCGAAATAGTCGCACTGAATGCAACCAGCATGAGGCAACCAAGCATGGCAGTCGCCCCTATTGGCCCAATAGCAGCACGCAGGGCTGCATCTGCCGGGTTGGACACAGCACCCGAGACAGCGCCAGCCATATCGGGCACGGCCAGAATCATGCCAAGAGCGATCAGCAGGGCTGAACCACCACCGGCCAGCATGGTTGTCAGCATGGCGCGGGGCACCTCCCGCGAGGCGTCATGCACTTCCTCGGCCAGATCGCCGCAGGCTTCATGGCCAAAAAATATCCATATTCCCAGCAAGCTGGCAGCCAGCATCGCGCCTGTGTGGTGCCCTTCTCCCGCGCCAAAACTCTCAAACAGAACACTGAAAGGCTGAAGGCGGGCAAAACACAGCATATACCCCCCGCAGACAGCCAACCCCACAAGGCCCGCCCACACGCCCAGTTCGGTCATTCTGCCCAGCACTTTTGTGCCAATCAGATTCAGCGCGGCCGATAGAACAATAATGCTCAGTGCCACACAGGTATCAAACGTATTGGTGGCCTCTATGCCAATCAACGCAGCCAGATACGGCGCAACCCCTGCGGCAAGTCCAGCCGCCACGCCAACCAGCGCCAGAAAATACATCCACCCGGTCAAAAATCCCCACCGCTCCCCAACCAGACGCCTGCTCCACTGATAGACACCCCCGGCGATTGGATATTCAGAAGATATTTCGGCAAAAATCAGGGCATTGACAGTATGGCCCAGCAGAACGAGGGGCATTGTCCAGAAAAACGCGGGGCCTGCTGTCGCAAGCGCATAGGAAAACAGCGCATAAAAACCCGCAAGCGGGCTCATATAGGAGTATCCTATTGAAAAATCAGCAAAAAACCCCAGAACCCTGTGAAACTGCGGTTTATAACCAAACTGCTCAAGGTTGCTGTCATCAGACTGGATGACCCGATCCCTGCCCTGCATCTTCACCTCCGTTACCGGCGGACATTGCCCCTCAACCTTTACGGTTGCCATATCGTAATAATAGAGTGAGAGCAGAGAACCGGCCTATATCCCCAAAGGGGTAGTGCGCGGATACAGGCCCAAACGCCGCGGGCAAGGAGACCAGCGTGGTTAACCGGATAGATGTCCTGTCAGAAGTGGCGACCCTCGCCATCAGACACATAAATGACAGCGAGGTTTTTGCTGCAATCGAGTCTGCACTGCGTACAGTCGCGTTTTTTGATATTGCCGCGATTTTTGCCTACCCTCCGGCTGAACAGCCCGAAATGCTGCATGATGGGCTGAAAGGCATTTCCCTACCCAATGCCATGCAGGATTATCTGGCGGGTGGTTATCTGCTTGATGCTGTTTACGTAGCGTGCATGCAGGGACTGGCTGACGGGCTATACCGCCTTGCCACACTGGCACCGGATGCTTTTTTTGAGAGCGATTACTTCCTGTCGCCTCTTGTACATCCCTGTATCTCTATGGAAAGCGGCAGTCTGGTAGAGGAAATTGCTTTTTGCACCCACGCGCCTGATGGCACGGCACTGGTTTTTTCTCTTATGCGCTCCACAGGGATGGAAGCTTTTTCGAAAGAAGATTTTTCAGAGCTGGAAGCATTTGCCCCCATCATCAATGCAGCGCTGATCCAGCACTGGATCAACCGGACCGAAAAAAAGGCGTTAGAAAAAACTGCCCTGAATACCGAAAATCTGAACAAATCTTTCCGGGATTTTGAACGAGACAGGCTCTCTCCGCGTGAGCAGGATGTGGTGGCCCTTCTGCTACGGGGCCACAGTTCGTTATCCGCAGCAAAAAACCTTGGCATTACAGAAGGAACGGTCAAAATCCATCGTAAGAACATTTATGCAAAACTTGGCATATCGAGCCAGAGCATGCTGTTTTCGCATTTCATTGCTTCTATCATCAAAAACTGAGCAATGAAAAAACAGGCATATTGTTGAGTCAGTGCTCTTTCAGGCCACCGCCTGTTCCAGATACTCCATTAAAACCCGTGCATGATTATGTTCAGTATCATGGGCTGCATAGAGCAGCGTGACCGTGCTGTTTTTCATGAGTGTAATAATCTGCTCAAGCTCGGCATTAGGCTGCGAGAGCTCCTGACGATACCGGGCCTGAAACACCTCCCAATGCGCCGGATCATGACCGAACCACTGCCGCAACTCGGTGCTGGGGGCGACATCCTTCAGCCAGAGATCCATTTTGACATCGGATTTATGCAGCCCTCTTGGCCATAACCGATCAACAAGAATCCGTACGCCGTCATCCGGCTCTGCTGCGGCATAAACCCGCTTTATTCTGATATCCGGCACTCTGTGTTTCAGGGTCATGACCGTTTTCCTTCTCCTGCCACGGGCTGCATTAGCCGCACGCCACTTGCGGTTCCCATCATGGAAACCGCAAGGATGCGTTCTGGTTTCAGAGCACCAGATCAGGATTGGAGGCCGAGCCGAAAATTTCATACCGGATCTGGGCTGCGGGCAGTCCTGCATCCCGCAGGGTGCCTATCATGTCCTGCATGAAACTTTCCGGCCCGCAGATATAATACGTAGCCGTGGGGTCCACCGTCGCGCGCAGCCATTCCGTGCTGATCCGCCCGGCATGGCGGGTTACACCCTTGCCGGTTTCTTCATCCACCCCAGTGTCTCGCGCGTAAAAAAAGTCAGCACTCAGAACATTATCTGCGGCAAGTGCCGTAATTTCGGGCACAAAAACCGCCAGTTCCCGGCTATCCGCACCATGCACATAGCGTATTGCACGCCCGGCTTTTGTTCCACAAAGTTCACCCAGCATGGATACGATGGGGGTCAGCCCCACTCCGGCTGTCAGCAAAACAACCGGGCCAGAAGCGGATTCATCAAGGAAGAAATCACCTGCCGGATTGGCGGCCAGCAGGGTATCCCCTTCCCGCACACTCTCATGCAGCCATGGCGAGACAAGCCCAAGTTCATGCCGCCGCACGGTAATACGGTAATGATCCGCGCCGGGGGATGACGAAATGCTATAATTGCGGCGCTGGGAACCATGACCGGGAATATCCAGCCGGAAGCTGAGATACTGCCCGGCCTTGTGCCGGAACAGAGCACCACCATCAGCAGGCACCAGATCGAAAGAAACAATTTCCGGGGTTTCCTGCCGCCGGCTGCGCACTGTAAAGGCGCGCCAGCCTTTCCACCCGCCCGGTGCCTGCTCATGCTCGTCGTAAATCTGCTTTTCGCGCCCGATCAGAACATCGGCCAGAAACCAGTAAGCCTTGCCCCAGGCCTCGACAATCTCGGGAGTTGCAGCACTGCCGAGCACATGCCCGATGGCCCCCAGAAGCGCATCCGCCACAAAGGGATAATGCTCGGGCAGAATATTGAGACCGACATGCTTTTCAGCAATGCGCTCAACCATACCGCCAAGCCGCCCGAGGTCGTTGATGTGCTGGGCATAAGCCAGCACGGCCAGTGCCAGAGCCTTGGGCTGCTCCAGATCGCGCTGGTGCGACTGGTTGAACAGATCGCGGATTTCGGGGCGGGCCAGAAGGCGCTTGTACATTTCCTCGGTAATGGCCAGACCATGCGCCTTAAGGGCGGGCACGGTCGCGAGGATTATGGAGCGGGTTTTTTCATCAAGGGGGGTGGGCATGGGGTTTACGTCCTAAAGGTATACAATTCATATACCTTTTAATATCTTGGAAAACCTGTCAAGAGCGTGCATCTTCGGTCTTATGAAATTAACATTGCAGACTGATTATGCCCTGCGCGCCCTGATTTACCTTGGCGTCCGAACCGAAGGGCTGTGCTCGATCCGCCAGATCGCACAGGCCTATCAGGTCTCGGAAGGGCATATGATCAAGGTGATTCACCGGCTGGGCATGGGCGGATTTATCGAGACAATACGCGGCCGCAATGGCGGTGTGAGGCTGGGCAGAGCACCAGAAACCATCCTGATCGGGGCTGTCGTGCGTTATATGGAGGAAGACCTCTCCCTGCTTGCCTGCATGGAACCAGACGCAGAGCGCAAAGCTGACTTGTGTGCGCTCATGCCCGGCTGCCGCCTGCGCGGTGTGCTGTCACAGGCCATGGGGGCTATGCTGGGTGTGCTGGATCATTACACTCTGGCCGATGTCATCACTCCGCATGAGCGCCAGCGCCTGACAGAGAAAGCGGACTGATGCACCTGCCTTCTTCCCATGACGTGCGGCGTCAGAGATTTTCGTGTTTCTCCGACAACTGACATATCTGATCGCGCTGGATCGCTTTCGTCACTTTTCCCGCGCGGCGGAGTATTGCGGCGTATCGCAACCTGCCCTGTCTGCCGCAATCCGCCAGCTTGAACACGAACTGGGTGTGACCATTGTCATGCGCAACCGGCGGGTTTTCGGCCTGACTGCGGAAGGGGAGCGTGTGCTGGAATGGGCGCGCCAGAGCGTTACCGCTCTGGATAACCTGCGGCAGGAAGCCCGCTTCGCGCAGGATGTGGCAGGCGGCAGCCTGTCTATCAGCGTGGTGCAACCTGCCATACAGATCATTCCACTGCTGATGGAAAACCTGCGCGCGGTGGTGCCCGCCCTGCAACTTTCCCTGACAGTCGGCCCCAATACCCAGATCCTGCGTGACCTGGCCGAGCAGCGGACACAGATCGGGCTGGCCTATCTGGATCAGGTTCCACCCGATGGCCCTTTTGAAACCCACTGCCTGTATGCCGAACAGCTTGTGCTGATCGCCTCATCACGCATCCGCCTGCCCGGACGCCGCCGGTGTAGCTGGCAGGATGCAGCCCTTCTGCCGCTCTGCCTGCTGGAGCCCGGCACCCGTAGCCGCCAGATTATTGATGCGGGTTTTCATACCGCGGGGTGCGAGCCAACCGTACTGCTAGAAGCCAATGCGCTGGAACTGCTGCATGCCGAACTGCTGGCCGGGCGAATGGCAAGCATCCTGCCGGTTGCGGCCATACCCGCACGAGGGGACATTGCTGGCCCGCTACAGACCCGGCGGCTTGAACCCTGCCCCATGTCAAAAGTCGGGCTTGTACGCCTGCGCCAACCAGCCAGAACCGCCCTGATGAACCGAAGCTGGGACATTGCCTGCGGCCTTGTTCTGGATGATGCGCTGTCCCTTTAACACTCGCCCCTCCGGCTGCCTTTCCTACCCCATAAACCTGCGTGCAGTTTCATAAGCAATGCTTATGATCAGATGAAAACAAACACTTGGACGGATAATCCCCGCAGGCCCACCTTGTCGCTTTTTGGAGCGGAGCGGTGGCGGAAGGATCAATAAGCGCTGGGCTGGCAGGGACCAACCTGCCCGTATGGAGCGACCGCTGGCGCTGGCTGACCGCCCCTGCCATGGCCGATCTGGGGTTTGCGCTGCGCAACACGCTGGCAGCAATGCTCTCGCTGCTTATCGCCATGTGGATGGAACTGGACAGCCCGCAATGGGCTCCCCTGACAGTCTGGGTCGTGGCAACTGCATCACGCGGGGAATCGCTGTCAAAAGCACGCTGGCGACTGGCGGGCACAGGAGTTGGCTGCGTTGCAGGCGTAGGCCTGATTGCTTTGTTTCCCCAGCAGGAAGGGCTGTTTTTTGTGGGGCTGGCGTTATGGATCGGCCTGTGCTGTGGCGGAGCCACCTTTTTCGATGGCTACCGGGGCTATGGCCTGCTTGTCGCCAGTTTTACCTCGGCCATTGTTGCCGCCGGAGCCATTGAGCAGCCGGATAGTGTTTTCGATATCGCTATCGCACGTGGCAGCTACATTGTGCTGGGTATTTTATGTGAATCGGCTCTGGCCGTACTGTTCCTCCCCGGTGCGCGCACGGCAGCCCGTATCCGCCTGCCCGCACGCCTGCGCGCGCTGGTGGACAGGGTGGCCGCAGGTGTCAGCCCCTCTCCCGCTGCCTTTGATGTGGAAACCGAAAGCCACCTGCTGAGCGATCTGGTGGCCACCAACGCCCGTGTTGAATTCGATGTGCTGGAAATGGGCGGCGGACAGGGGCATGCGGCTGACCACGCCCGTGCGGCACTTGCCAACCTGCTTGCCGCCATGGCCCATGCGCGTGGTGGCGCAGCCCAAACCATCTGCACGCGCGATCTGACGGCAGCGCGCCAGCATATCAGCGCCATTCTGGCCCCACCCCGGCGGGACCGCTTCCGCTTTGCCAGCCGTTCGCCCCGCCATGCAGTCGAAGCCCTGCATAACGGTATCCGGGCGACCTTTGGCATTCTGGCCGCATGGCTGGTCTGGATTGTTACGGCATGGCCTGCCGGGCCTACCTTTGTCTCATTCGTAGCACTGGTATACGGGCTGCTGGCCACGCGCGAAGTGCCTGCTCTGGCCTCGGCCGGTTTCTACCATGGGGCAGCCCTGTGCGCGGGGGTGGCGGGGGTTTGCGTCTTTCTGATAATCCCCTCCGTCACCGCGCCAGAATGTCTGGCATTGCTGCTGCTTGTGCCGATGGTCATAGGTGGGCTGGCCGCGCGCTCACCCCGGCTGGTCAATCAGGCCTTTGCTTTCAACATGTTCCTGCCTGTTCTGATCGGCCCTTCCAATACGGGACGGCTGGATGAGGCTGCATTTCTCAACACGGCACTGGCTTTTTTGGCGGCTGTGCTGTTCGTGCGCTTTACCTTTGTCACCATTTTGCCCTTTCGTGCTGACAACCACCTGCGGCGCACTACCGCATGGGTGGAACGCCGCCTGCGCGCCATCACCCGCACAGGCAGCCGGATTGGCGAACACCAGTGGCTGATGACGAATGCGGACAGCATGGTGCGCGCGATGCGAACCAGTCAGGGCATCCCGCATCAGGAAGTCCTGGCCTATATGGACCATCACCTACAGGCGATGGTGCGGGGGCTGTGGCTGATCGAACAGCGTGAAGCACGCACACCGCCCCAGACACCCGACCACACGCCCTGAAAAACTGCGATAAGCAGCCTTGCCTGTGGCATTCGGCGCGGGCTGTTACCATGTTATAGGCAAGGCTTGGTCAGCATGGGCGCATGCCGCACCAGCCCACAGCATGGACGCATATTTTTACAATGCTGCCTGATCTCTTTGCCTTCGAACGCCGCCGGACCGACCTCGGGCCAGAAGCCGCCATCCTTGGCGGTTTTGCCCTTGATCAGGCCGATATGCTTCTCAAACAGGTCGAGCATCTTTCCCGGCTGGCACCATTTCGCCATATGCAGACACCGGGTGGCCGGCACATGTCCGTAGCCATGCTCAATGCAGGCTCACTAGGCTGGATTTCAGACCCCTCCGGCTACCGTTACACACCAATAGACCCCCAGACAGGGCTTGCATGGCCACCCATACCACCCCTGTTCATGGAACTTGCCAGCAGGGCTGCACAGGCTGTGGGTTTCAGCGCGTTTGTACCCGATGCCTGCCTCATCAACCGCTACGCACCGGGCACCCGCCTTTCCCTGCATCAGGACCGGGATGAGCAAGACCATAACGCGCCCATCGTTTCAGTCTCGCTCGGTTTGCCTGCAACCTTTCTGTGGGGTGGGCTACAGCGCAATGACCCCACAGCACGCTACCGGCTGACCCATGGCGATGTCGCTGTCTGGGGAGGGCCGTCACGTCTGGTGTTTCATGGTATCAGTGCCCTCAAAGAAGGCATGCACCCGCTCACGGGCGCATTGCGCTATAACCTGACGTTCCGGAAAGTACGATGAGCGACACTCTGACACGCTGCCGCTGGGCGCAGAACGACCCCACCCAGTGGACCTATCATGACAGGGAGTGGGGCGTGCCGGTACGCGACAGCCGAACATTATGGGAGAACCTCATACTTGATGGTTTTCAGGCCGGTCTTTCATGGCGCACCATCCTGCTCAAGCGTGAGGCATTCCGCCGGGCGTTCGAGGGTTTTGATCCAGCCCGTATCGCACTTTACGGCGAAAGCGATATTGAACGGCTTATGGCCGATAGTGGCATTGTCCGCTCCCGGCAGAAAATTACCGCCACCATCCGCAATGCCCGGGCCTACCTGACCATGCAGGATAATGGTGAGGATTTTTCGCATTTTGTCTGGAGCTTTACCGATCATCAGCCCATCATGGGTCAGGGCGATACGCACAGCCCCCGCTCCGCACAGGGTGATGCGCTCTCCCTCGCCCTGAAAAAACGTGGTTTCAGCTTTGTGGGGCCAGTTATCGTACATGCGTGGCTACAGGCCTGCGGGCTGATAAACGACCATGAAACCGGCTGCTTCCGGCATATGGCATGATACAGACCGACAATACGGCCAGACGCATGAAGCCAGACAAAACACGCATGACCAGCAGACCACGCCTTGCCATTCCATACACGCTAGGCATGCTGGGTTTTCTGCTTTGCGGATGCGTAGATGATCAAGGCCGCGGTGCCATGCACGAGGCTGTATCGCAGTGTTTTGCGTCTTATCCGTTCAAAAAAGGCAGTGCTTATGAGCGCTTTAACTGCATTGCTCTTGCGCACCAGCATTATGGCCCGGCGGCAATGGGGCCGGACTACGGCCTGATAACTCAGGTTGATCAGGCATCGCTGAGCATTGGTCAGGATGTCGATTCCGGTGCGCTTGATCTGCCAGAGGCGGAAACAGCCCTCCACTGGGTTACGATCAAAGCGCAACAGGCAGCACAATACCCCCGCAGCTAAGCCCTGCCCCCGCCCAAGCACTCCTTACGGGCAAGCACTTGAGCAGAGCACCCCTTACTTGGTGCGCGGAATAATCGCCGGTTCGGAGGAAGTCTTGTCAGGATTGACCACAACCCCGCCCGACTGGGTAGAATAGGTAGCCGAGGTGGACTGGTTAGGTGTTGTCGGTGAATGGAACGCAGAAACCCCGAACACACCCCCGGCCGAGGACTTCATCGTGCCTTCAGGCTGGCGGGCGCAGCCACGGGTAATAATGGAGCAGATCCCGTCTGTGCCAATAATCTCGTCGTTATTACCGGCATAATGCACATCTGACACCCGATCATGATCCAGACGGATTACGGCTGTGCAGGATGTACCCCCACCACCGCCAAGCTGGGCAACGGTTGTGACAATATCCCCTACCGGAATAAGGGTAGACCCCCCAAAGCTCGGCTGCGGCTGGGTGCCGGTATAGACAAAAATCTGTGTCGTATCGTTAAGCTGCTTGGTGGAACTGGGCAAACCGGCACAGGCCTGAAGGTCATACGATGTCATGCCAATCATGGTAACCTGCGCCTTGTGAGCCGCCCGCGAATCAAAATATCCACATCCACTCAGGCCAAAAAGCGAAAAAGACAGGCACAGCGCACTCACATTACGATACTTCATCTACCGGGGTCTCTCCACATTCTGGCCTGTTGGCAGGCGCACCATAACGGACCTGTCTGGTCAACTTAATGCGCCCTTTCCACCAGATGCAACCCTTGCGGCCACATGAACAGGCGCACCAACCCGACCACACGCCCCAATAGGGCCGGGGCGGCACATAATCTTCTACCCCAGCATTGCCTTCCGCTGCCCGAGCCATCATCATGGGGGCTTAATCGTCAAGGCCAGCAGGCCGGGGTGGTGCAGGCATGCCCCGCCCGACAGCGTTACAGAGCAAAGACTTCAGGGAGACACCGCCGATCATGTCAACAGCATCGCGCTTCAGGCTGCACGCCCTGCTGCCCCTCATGACATCGCTGCTCGCGCTCGGTGCCTGCACCCATGCACAGCCGCCAGCTCCACCCCTGCCCCCGCTGAAAGCGACTGTTGTAGCACTCACGCCAGCCGATATTGCCTTCGTGCAGCAGCTCAACACCATGAACATCGTGCAGAGCGCTACCGCCGCCAGTGCCAAAACCAATGCAGGCCGCAGTGACCTCGCAACACTGGGTGCGACCATCGCGCAGGACACCACAGCCCAGCAGGCTACCCTTGCAAAGCTGGTTGCCCCCCATACCATCACGTTGCCTACTGCGGCCCCCAAAGAAGACCAGAGCGTCATCAACCGGCTGAAAACACTCCATGGCGCGGCTTTCGACCGCCAGTATATCCGCTACCTCACCCTTGAAATCGCCCGGATGAAACCCGTGCTCGATGCTGAAATCATCGCCTCATCCAATATGGATCTGGTCAAACTTGCAAAAGACATCAACACAAAACTGGCTGCCTATCAGGCGCAAATTCAGTAACCACGGCATTTGCCAAAGCCAGTGACCCACCGCATGCCAGTTGCTCGCACACAATCAATCTTTGGTATAACCGGGCGCAGCGGATCAGGAAAAACAACGCTCATTACGCGTCTTTTACCGATTTTTCTTGAAACTGGCATGAAGGTTTCGACTATCAAACACACCCATCATGGTGTGGATATGGATCAGCCGGGCAAGGATACGTTCCTGCACCGGCAAAATGGTGCGCATGAAGTCATGCTGGCAACCCCGCAGCGATGGGTGCTCCAGCATGAAATGGATCACCCGCCCTCCCTGACCACGCTTTTACAGGCCATGAGCCCCGTGGACCTGATTTTAGTGGAAGGCTTTCATGCGACGGTTCCCGCCAGTTTGGAAGTCTGGCGGCCTACTACACAAAAACCCCCGCTTTTTCCCGATACAGCAGCGATTTCCTTGGTGGTGACAGACAGCCCAAGCATACCGCAACACCGACCTGACCTGACCTTCATGGCGCTAGATGCTCTTGAAGACATTGCTGCATTCATAAGAAAAAATGCAGCCCCCATAGTGCTGGATCAGGCAGAACCTACGCGTTGAGCGCGCTAAACGGTATCATCCGCGCCCAGTCTTCCGCCTGCACCGCACAGCCCGCATCAACCTGCATAACCCCACAAGCGCGGGTCAGGCACTGGATGTCCGACGCCCCGACCGAAGGCACAAGGCTGAAACGGGTTTCATCCCCATCATTATGAGCCGCAACCGGCAGGAAGCACGTTGCATCCGGCGGCGGCATATAGGCAAACTGACTACGCCCCATAACGGGCATACGCGGCTGCAACTGCGCGGCACAACCGCTCATGGCGGCCAGAAACGGCACAACAAAAAGCTGGGCGCATAACGCCGCCGCCCCCGGATTGCCCGGCAGGCAGAACACAACCGTCTTGCCCACCTGCATGACCGTCATGGGTTTGCCCGGCCGCATGCGAACCCTGCGGAACAGACAGGATGCCCCCATCCGTTGCAGCACAGGCAGGACATGATCTGTCTGGCCGACAGAAATCCCCCCTGTCGTTACCACCACGTCCGCCTGTTGCAGACAGCGGCGCAGAGCGTTTTCCAACTCGTCAGGATTGTCCGAGGCCGCAACCTGTCTGGTCACACACACGGTTTCGCTGCGCAGCATGGCTTCGAGCATGTGTGTATTCAGTTCCGTTCGGCCATCTTCCGCCTGACAGCCAAATTCCGCGCCATTGGCTAACACGCTCACGGTCAGGGGCCGGTAAACCTTTACCGCCGTCTTGCCCTGATCGAGCAGCAAGGGCACATGCCGCCAATCCAGCTTTGTACCCCTTTCAAGAAGGCATTGCCCTGCACAAAACTCTTCTCCTGCCCAGCGGATATTCATGCCCGGCTTGGCAGTAACACCCTCCGCCAGAACGACATGGCCACTCACGAGTGCTGTCCGCTCCCGCGCCACCACGCAATCCGCTCCATCAGGAATACGCGCACCCGTCAGGATTTCGGAGGCAACACCGGCAGGAAGGGGAGCAGGTCTTGTACCCGCCGCAATATAACCCCGCACCGGAAGGCCCGCAGCACCAACCTGCTGCATCTCCCCAAGGCGGAAGGCATATCCATCCATGGCGGAAATATCGACCTCTGGCCGGGGGCTTCTGGCCTGCACATCTTCCGCCAACACACGGCCACAGGCCTGCAGAGGGGTAACGGTTTCCACCCTGTCGTGCAGCAACCGGTTGAGTGCGGCAGTCAGAATAGCCTGTGCGGTATCATATTCAACCATACAGGGTGTATCGTCCGGCATTCAGGCTCTCTCGTTTCTTATATCCGGTTTTCTATCGGGCCCGAATTTATCCGGGGAAGGCAAAAGGGTTAAAACCAAAACCAGAAAACCCTTCCTGCTCTACAAGACCATCCAGTATCTGGCTGACGAAATTACCCGATACTGCCTCCAGATCAGGGTCGTAATCCAAACGATATACGTTGATATAGGTTTCGCACTCACCGCAGGCTTCTGCCTGTTCGGGGGCTTTTTCATAAAGTGAATAGTGCTGAATATCAGCCGAAGAGTGGCAGTTTACACAGACACCCCGCACCCGGTGCCAGCGCGTCTCGCACAGGCTGCATTGCAGATAACGCAGGCCCTCACGGTCGCCCCCAAGCACAAGACTTGCGACCGGCGGTGCTCCGCAACAGGGGCAATGCGTAGCCTGCCCGATACCAGCCACCACCTCATGCTGGCTCATGGCCTGCGCCCAGCACACGGACAAAGCTGCCCACAGAATAACCGCCAGTCCCGGATCAACCTGATCATACTGCCCACGCAGCAGCAGCGCAGCCTGCCCGCTCAGGGTGGCGGGCGTATCCAGAGCGGCTATCAGCGCCGTTGCGACCGATGGCTGTAAGTGAGGCCGCAGGTCTTCCATCAACTGCGCGTAGGCAGATTGCCAGACAGTCAGGGCCAGAAGCGTGTCTTCAAGACCTGTCTGCCCGTAACCATCCTTTGCCAGATTACGGATAATCGCGGCATCTGCCGCGTTGAAGGGAAACTGCTCGACAAACTTTTTCTGCCCATCGACCAGATGCGCCAGAAAAAGAAAATATTCGCTGTTCAGTAACGGCGTATTTTCTTCTTCGCTTTCCGTCAGCGCGCGCAGTTTTTCCGCACGCCGTGTGTAAAGGCGATCAAGCCGGGGAAAAATCAGCGGTTCAATGGCCGCCACACCCGGTGTCCGCTTGTCCAGCGGAACAATGTCGGAATCAGGCTGCATCAGGAATGAGGCTTTACGGGCGTGGTGTCTTCAGGGGCTACTTCCTCGGCATACCATCTGTCATGATGCTGACGTGCCCAGGCGCGCGAAACATAGCCGGTAATCATGCCCGTAATAGACCCGCGCACCCACAGCCCCATGTAAATATGCCCCAGCACCAGCAGGATCAGGGCCAAAGCCGCCGCCGAATGGGCCAGAAGGGCGAGCCTGATAACCGGAATGGGAAAATACATGGCAAAATAGGCGCGCCAGATCACCAACCCCGTCACGAACAGCGCGCTGATCAGCGCCATAATGCCCCAGAACAGGATTTTCTGCCCGGCATTATATTTGCCGATCTGGAGTTTCTGCCCATGCCGGTTCAGCAGCACATCGAGAACATGGCGGAACCAGACAGCATCGGTGCGCACCGGCATGTTATGATGCACAAAGCGCACGAACATGCACATCAGCAGCACGAATACCGCCACCCCCAGAAACGGGTGCAGGATACGCGCAAGCTGCGGCGGCCCGAGTACGCTGCCCAGCCAGTGCAGGCTCGGGAAAAACCACGACAAACCGGACATGGCGACAAGAAAGAAGCAGCTCACCATTGTCCAGTGGAGCAGACGGTCACCAAACTTTGTGCGCAGCACGCGATTATCAGTATCCATCACGCATCTCCCACTTTGTCTGAAGGCCCGTTATCGGGCTTCTGCTCCGCCGGGTCTGGCTCCGGCTCCTTATGGGGTGTTTCGTCCGTCTCATTGGGGCCAACCCCCATGTAATGGGCAAAGGCCCCGGCCACAGTTGCGACAAAACCAAGCGCACCGAGTGGTTTGAGCCACTCCTTCCAGCCCCGCACAACAGGGCTGATAGTCGGGTCGGCTGGCAGGCGATGATAAAGCTCGGGTTTGTCAGCGTGGGTCAGCACGTACATGACATGCGTGCCGCCAACACCCGGCGGGTCATACAGGCCAGCACCATTATGGCCACGCCCTTTGAGTTCATCCACGCGGTCTGCCGCCAGATCCTTCATTTCTGCCTTGGAGCCGAAAGAAATCGCGCCTGTGGGGCATGTTTTCACGCAGGCTGGTTCCTGCCCCACCGCCACCCTGTCTGCACAAAGTGTGCATTTATAGGCACGGTTATCCGTTTTGCTGATACGGGGAATATCAAACGGGCAGCCCGCCACGCAGTAACCGCACCCGATACATTGGTCGGACTGGAAATCGACAATACCATTGGCAAACTGCAAAATGGCACCGGGGCTCGGGCAGGCCTTGAGGCAACCCGGGTCCTCGCAATGCATGCAGCCTTCCTTGCGCAACAGCCATTCCAGCTTGTCGCTTTCGTCCTCCACCTCGTCAAACCGGATGACGGTCCATGTTTCAGACGTCAGATCGGCGGGGTTATCGTAAATACCCACATTATGCCCGACCTCATCGCGCAGGTCGTTCCATTCGGAACACGCGACCTGACACCCCTTGCACCCCGTGCAGAGGGAAACATCGATCAGCTTAGCCACCTCGGTTTCATGGCTGCGTGCCTGTGGCGCAGGTGTAAAACCGTTGGTGGCGGAGCGTCTGATAATATCCTGTGACTGCATGCCCATTGTTCAGCGCTCCTCAGACTTTCTCGACATTAACAAGGAACGCCTTGAACTCCGGTGTCTGGGAGTTCACGTCTCCCATGGCCGGTGTAAGCGTATTGGCCAGAAAGCCCTTGCGCGTAGCCCCCTTAAAGCCCCAGTGGCAGGGAATACCCACCTGATCGAGTTCCTGACCCAGCACATTCAACCGCTTGAGCCGCTTGGTCACCACGGCCTTGGCCTCGATATAGCCACGCTGTGAGGAAACGCGCACCATATCCCCCGCCGCAATACCCAGCTTGCCCGCCAGACGATCACCAATTTCGACAAACTGTTCGGGCTGCATAATGGCGTTCAGCCGTGAATGTTTTGTCCAGTGGCGGAACAGCTCCGTAACGGAATAGGTTGTCGCCACATAAGGGAACTGTTCAGGCTTGCCCATGCGCGACACGTCATCAGGGAACATGCGTGCAACCGGGTTGTGCCGCACGGTCTTGCCCAATGCACCGCCCATAATGGGGCTTTCTGTCGGTTCGTAATGCTCGGGGAACGGGCCATCCACCAGCCCCTTGCGCGAGAACAGGCGCGCCACGCCTTCGCTCTGCATAATAAAAGGCCCAACTCCGCTGCCCGGCGGCGAGGTAGGCGGATAATCCGCCACATCGGCCCCTGTCCAGCGCTGTCCGTTCCATTCGATAATCTGGCGGCGCGGGTCCCATGGGCGGCCCTGCGGGTCAAGCGAGGCGCGGTTATAGAGCAAACGCCGGTTGGCAGGCCACGCCCAGGCCCAGCCCGGTGTGTTGCCAAGCCCGGTATCGGTATTGTCGCGCCGGGCCATCTGGTTGCCAGCCTGCGTCCATGACCCGGCAAAAATCCAGCAATAGCTACTTGTCGTGCCATCATCTTTCATAACCGAGAAATCAGGCAGCAGTTCGCCCTTGCGCACGACAACCGCGCCAGACGCATCCTGAATATCGGCCAGAGCGTACCCATTGGCTTCGCGCGCCACTTCTTCTGCCGTGGGCTCTTCAGGGTCACGGTAGTTCCACTGCATGTTCAGCACAGGCTCGGGGCATACGCCGCCTTCCTTGGCGTAAAGAGCACGCAGCTTGGTAAAGATCGTGCCCAGAATACGGCCATCGCCCCATGCATCGCCCGGCGGTTTCGCCCCGGCGAAGTGCCATTGCAGCCACCGCGCGGAATTGACGATGGAGCCATTTTCCTCGGCAAAGCAGGTGGAGGGCAGACGGAAAACCTCGGTATGAATATCTTCGGGTTTTACGTCGTTATACACACCCTGATTCTGCCAGAAATTGGCTGTTTCCGTATCAAGCGGGTCGATCGTGACCAGAAATTTGAGCTTGGAGAGCGCATCGCGCATCTGGTTCTTGTCCGGCATGGCAGCCAGCGGGTTGAAACCCTGCGCGATATAGCCGTTAACCTTGCCCTGCCCCATCAGGTCGAAATAGGCCAGCATGTCATAGCTGCGATCCCATTTGGGCAGCCATTCATAACCCCAGTTATTGGCGGCCGTCGCATGATCGCCCCACAGGGTTTTCATCAGACTGACAAAGAACTTGGGCGTATTGTGCCAGTAATTGACCTCACCCTGTTCATCAGCCTTGGGGGTCGTGTCCTGCAGATAGGTATCAAGTGTCTGCTGGCTGTCCTTGGGCAGGTTCATGTAACCGGGCAGGCGGGTGGAAAGCAGGCCCAGATCGGTATAGCCCTGAATGTTCGAATGGCCCCGCAAGGCGTTCATGCCACCACCGGGCATACCGATATTGCCCAGAAGCATCTGCACAATGGCCGCCGTGCGGATAATCTGCGAACCATTGGTGTGGTGGGTCCACCCCAGCGCGAACAGGATGGTGGAGGTGCGATCGGGAACACTGGTGGCGGCCAGTGTTTCGCAAACATGGAGAAAATCCTTTTCCGGCGTGCCGGTTATCTGAGAGACAAGCTCAGGCGTGTAGCGGCTTGCGTGTTCACGCAGCAGGTTGAGCACACAGCGCGGGTTTTGCAGCGTGGGGTCTTTTTTCGCATAGCCCTGCTCATCACGCTCATATTCCCACGAGGCCATGTCATAGCTGCGGGTTTTCGCATCGTACCCAGTAAACAGCCCATCATGAAACTGGAAATCATCCCGCACAATCAGGGCTGCATTGGTATATGCCGCAACATATTCATGCTGGATCTTGTCATGGGTCAGCAGGTAATTGACGACACCGAGCAGAAAAGCGGCATCGGACCCGGCCCGGATTGGCGCATAGAAATCCGCCACCGCTGCACTACGGTTAAAGCGCGGGTCCACCACCATCACATGGGCGGCGTTGCGGATCTTGGCTTCCATAACCCATTTGAAACCAACCGGGTGCGCTTCCGCCGGGTTGCCACCCATGATCAGCACGACATTGGCGTTCTTGATATCCACCCAGCTATTGGTCATGGCCCCACGGCCAAGGCTTGAACCGAGCGCGGAAACGGTTGGCCCGTGGCAAAGCCGGGCCTGACAATCCAGCGCCACAATACCCAGCGAGCGGGCGAACTTGAAATCCAGCAACCCTGTTTCGTTACTGGCGGCGGAAGAAGCCAACATGCCGGTGCTGACCCAGCGGTTGACGCGCTCACCTTTCGCGTTGGTCTGGATAAAGTTCTTGTCGCGGTCATCCTTGAGCAGACGGGCGATGCGGTCGGTCGCTTCTTCCCAGCTTATGCGCTTCCATTCCTGACTACCGGGCGCACGATAGGACGGGTATTGCAGGCGGCTTTCGCTGTGAATGAAGTCGACCAGCCCGGCACCCTTGGGGCAAAGGGAGCCACGGCTTACGGGGTGATCCGGATCCCCTTCGATATGGAAAATGGAAGGCTTGGCGTTTTTTGCGCCGTCTCCCAGAGAATACATCAGAATACCGCAGCCAACCGAGCAGTAGGTGCAGTTATTGCGTGTCTCACGCGCGCGGAGCAGCTTGTACTGCCGCGTTTCCTGCGCCTGCGCGCGGGGCGGGACAAACCCCAGAGCAATAGCACTGGCACCCGCGACGCATGTGCCGGTGTTCACCAAAAACGCTCTGCGCCCAAGGCTCGTCATAAGGATGTGTCCTGTTATTCTGATCGCTACAAAATGGATAATATTTGAAACACGTACGGTTTACTATGTCTTTGATCCTAATCAAGACATTGTGTCTTATAATTTCAAATTTTAAGAATACCGTCACTTTATCTATATATGGGAAATTATAGTGATTAACTTAGTACTATTTCCCTCAATACCCGGATACTGGCGTTTTTAACCTCCCCACGCCTGTTTTCCCTATCGCCCAACCAGACGCTGCCCCCCACAAAAGACAAACTGCCTATGC
The DNA here is from genome assembly GCF_047721125.1 of Acetobacter papayae. Lineage (NCBI taxonomy): Bacteria > Pseudomonadati > Pseudomonadota > Alphaproteobacteria > Acetobacterales > Acetobacteraceae > Acetobacter > Acetobacter papayae. The sequence goes on from NZ_JBDNWF010000008.1 coordinate 52,098, forward strand.
GGCCGCGCAATGGCGATTACGGTCTGGTTCATGCTTTCAGCCAGCCGCAGAGCCCGGCCCGTGGGGGCAGAAACCGCCACAACCATATCCATGCCTGCCCGCACGGTCTTGAGCGCCATTTCAAACGAGTACCGGCTGGTGAGCACGCATATTCCGGCTGAAGGCCGGGCATGAGCGCGCATGCGCGCACCAATCAGTTTATCCAGCGCATTGTGCCGCCCGATATCCTCACGGATAAGCAGAATCCGCCCCTGTGGGTCAGCCCAAGCCGCACCATGCACCATACGGGTTGCGGCATTCAGCATCTGGCACGCCTCAAGCGCGTGCAGGGCATCCCGCACGGCCTCAGCGGCAATTTCTCCCCCCCATGCCAGCGGCGCGCAGCCCACATTTTCAGGAGTAGGCACGTCATCGCTCCCGCACAGGCCGCAGCTCGAATGGCCTGTCTGGGCACGGGGCCTGCGCCGGAGCAGCAGAGCCAGCCGCTCTCCCGTTATGACGATATGCAATGCCAGACCATCGCCCTCATCCACCACCCTGACAGAACGGATCTGCTCCACGCCCAGCACAATCTGTTCGGTCAGGCAGTAACCAAACGCGAAATCCTCCAGATCATCAGGCGTCAGCATCATGGTGCCGTGTGGGAAAATATCGTTGAAAACCAGCCTGACTGGCACTTCATCCGCAACATTGAGTGCAACTGGCGCATCGGGGCTGTCCAGCGCTGTCACGTCCAGCGTTTCAAACAGGGGGCGCAGGGGCGAAAGCCGCGTGCCGGAACCCTCACCCATTTCTGGCTACATTCCGCATGGTGTTCATCATCTCCACGGCTCTTTCACGCTCCTGCCCGGTATTGACATTATGCAGCACCACGGGGCTAGGGGCCGGTACAACCCGTGTGGCCTCATCCACCAGCACCCGGCGCGGGCTCAGCCTGCCCGCCGCCACCTGCTGACCCAGCAGCTCAAGGGCCGCAGGTTCCCAGATCGTGCAGAATGGTTCGGGCAGGCTATCATGCTCACTCCTGAACGCCACCGCATGGTAGCGGGGCGCACGCTGCGCGATCAGCACATCAAGACTGGCACCGTCCATCAGTGGCATATCACAGGCTAGCACCAGCCACGCCGCGTCAGGATACGCCGTATGGGCCGCAACAAGCCCCGCAATGGGCCCACACCCCTCCAGCGTATCGACAATGGCAGGATAGTGCCGCCGCAACGGGTCGTTGCGCTGCGCCTCACGCAACGAGACAAAACAGGATGCCACCCGCGGGCTCAGCAAGGTAAACGCCCGCACAAGCTGCGGCTGGCCCGCATATGGCAGGGCGGCCTTGTCCGTGCCCATGCGCTGACTCTGCCCTCCAGTCAGCACAAGCCCGAACAATGGCGCGCTCAGGCCCGGCAGTGATGCGCATCCGGTATTCATTGAATGGCCCTTTGTTTTCTGAAAACCTTTTATCCCACCTGAACACTGATTGCATGCCCTTTCATCGGCAGGATGTGACCACCCCCATTCATTCCTTTACGGAAGAAATGCAGTGCCATTCGCCCCGATACTCAGCACAGGCAGGAGAGCCTACACAGGGGTTCATGCAGTATGCGCCTGAAACACAAGTCCTTCAGGGCCGTTTCAGCCATATGGTCCCCCAATACAGGAACAGAGGCCCCCTATGCTCGTGGATGGAAAATGGGTTGAAAACTGGCAACCCGTGCAGAACAAGGATGCAAAGGGCGGTTTTGTCCGCCAGACCTCATCCTTCCGAAACTGGGTAACACCGGACGGACGCCCCGGCCCGACCGGTACGGGTGGTTTTACCGCCGAAAAAGACCGCTACCACCTGTATGTGGCGCTGATCTGCCCATGGGCCTCGCGCACACTGATCGCACGCAGGCTGAAAGGGCTGCAAGAGAGCGTGTCCCTGTCTGTGGTGGAACCGTTCCTGACCGATCAGGGCTGGCGCTTTGGCAATTATCCGGGAGCCGACCAAGACACGCTCAATGGCGCCACGTGGATACATGAGCTCTATACCCGTGCAGACCCGCATTTTACCGGCCGCGCAACCGTACCGGTGCTGTGGGACAAGAAAACCCGCACCATCGTCAACAACGAGTCCGCCGATATTGTCCGCATGTTCAATGCCGGTTTTGGGGCTCTGGCCTCGGCTGAATACGATCTGTACCCCATAGCCCTGCAACCCCAGATCGATACCCTGAACGATAGCCTCTACCAGCGTCTTAACAACGGGGTTTACCGCGCCGGGTTCGCCACAACGCAGGAAGCCTATGACGAGGCCTTTCTTGATGTCTTTGGCATGCTCGACACGCTCGAAGCCCTGCTGAACCAGCACGATGGCTGGCTTGTGGGCAACACACTGACGGAAACCGATATCCGTCTGTTTGTCACACTGGTGCGTTTTGATGCCGCCTATCATGGGCTTTTCAAATGCAACCGCCGACGGATCGCGGATTACCCAGCGCTCAGCCGCCACCTTGAGCGCATGCTGGCGGTGCCCGGCATTGCGGAAACGGTCAACCTCGATCACATCAAAACAGGCTACTACTCTATCAAAGCCCTCAACCCCACCACCATCGTCCCGCTCGGGCCTGATCTTGCTTGGGCACACTATCTAAGCCCTACGGCACGCGGAAAGGGCTATCAGCCATGAGCCGCGGCCTTGTCATTCTGCTCCACGGTGTTGGCAGCCACGGGGCCGCTTTTGCCCCCGTTATCCGGCAATGGTCCACCCAGAGGCCAGACCTTGCCTTTGCAGCCCCCGATGCGCCCTTTGCCTTTGACCATGCCCCAATGGGGCGGCAATGGTTCAGCATTCAGGGTGTGACAGACACCAACAGAGCGGAGCGGGTTGCCTCGGCCCGCGCCACGTTTGATACGACCCTGCTGGCCTGCATGGATGATGCCGGTCTGACGGGTCAGCCAGAGCGCATGGTGCTAGTCGGGTTTTCACAAGGTTCGATCATGGCGCTGGACGCGGTTGTTTCCGGCCGCTGGCCTGTTGCGGGTGTGGTGGCGTTTTCTGGCCGTCTGGCCTCACCACTCCCTTACACGCCAGCCCTGCATACCCCCGTATTGCTGGTGCATGGCGATGCGGACCCCATCATGCCGGTAAAGGAGGCCGCCCGCGCAGCTCAGGCGCTGGAGCAGGCAGGGGTAGCCGTCAAAACCGTTATCCTGCCCGGTGTTGAGCATACACTCTCCGCAGAGGGCGTTGCGCAGGCGGCCGCCTTCATTCACACTTGCCTGCCTCCGGCATCAGCGGAGCCTTTAGCCTAGGGGCCATGTATGGTTGACCGCATCAGTCTGGACCGTCTGTTCGTCTCCGTTCTCGAAACAGGGAGTTTCGTCGCGGCGTCCGAGCGCATGGGGGTCAGCAGCGGTCAGGCCTCCAAAATGCTGTCCCGGCTTGAAACCGATCTGGGTGTCCAGCTTATCAAACGCACCACCCGCGCTCTGTCCCCAACGGAAATCGGGCAGGTTTATTACGAGCGTATCAAGGTTCTGCTCGAACAGCGTGATGAGCTGGATGCCTCCATACGCAACACCAGCGGCGCACCCTCCGGCCGCCTACGCATCACGGCTCCCATGTCGTTCGGCTCCGCCCAGCTCATGCCCGCCCTTCTGGACTTTGCCGAACGCTACCCGACCCTGAAATTCGATGTCAGTTTTTCCGACCGTCTGGCTGATCTGGTCGAGGATGGTTTTGACCTTGCCGTGCGCATTGGCCAGTTATCAGACAGCAGCCTGATTGCCCGCAGGCTTTGCGATGCCAGAATTGTCATGGTTGCCTCTCCCGCCTATCTCGAAGCGCATGGCACCCCCACAACACCCGAAGACCTGACGCACCACGAATGCATTATCGACACCAATTTCCGTAACCCCTATAGCTGGCCATTCCGCAATACGGTATCGGGCCAGTCCATCACCATTCCGGTTACGGGGCGGATTACCCTTTCCAATGGCGAGGCCTGTCTCATGGCGGCTGAACGTGGACTGGGCGTGGCACTACTGCCCAGCTTCATTGCCGGGCCAAAACTGCGCGAAGGCAGGCTGGTTCCCCTCTTGCTGGAGGCACAGGCTCCACCTCTGGGCGTGCATGCGCTCTACCCGCCTGCCCGCCATCTTGCACTGAAGGTGCGGGTATTATCGGATTTTCTGGCCGATTATTTCAGGGGCAGACCGGAATGGGATGAGGGATGGTGAACATCACCGGATATTCACCTGACTTATGCAGTCTGCCAGAGACCGTAAGCCTTACTCAACCCCTACCATGACATCCGATGCCTTGATAACGGCATAAGCGGAAGCGCCTTGTGTCAGGGCGAGATCGGCCACGGCTTCATTGGTGATGGACGCCATGAGCACGACCCCGCCACCGATTTCGATACTGACATGCGATGTCGTAGCCCCTTTTTCAATTTTAACGACGGTGCCTTTGATCTGGTTGCGCGCGCTCAGTTTCATGATCGTCTCCCTGAAATTTTTACTCAATCCTGCTCCTGTTGAGAACAGACTGATTTTATCTAGCCTTTTCCTGACCGGCGGCCATAGTGCCACACACCATACGCGGGGAAACACAAAATTTGGCTGCTGGCGTGCATATCTGGCAGGCGGGCACGCCGCCATGGGCTGCACTGTGCAAGCAATACTGCGTGTATTACGCAATCCGGGCAGGAGACTATGCGCTGGGCAGATTAAAGAATAGTAAAAACAGAAAATCATTTGCCAGAAACAATTTGTTTTACCATTTCCACTGGCGCGATTATTATCGCCCCTTATTTTGAAGGTGGCTCCAGTCAGCCATCCGGCTACCACGGGAAGCACACTCAACATGAAACTACAGCAGACTGCCCTGATCGTTCTGGCAACTGCCTACCTTGCAACGCCCCTGTGTGCCGCAAAAACACCCACACCACCTGATATGCCCGGCTCACCCCGGCTAAACTTCCAGCGCCTTACCCTCAACACGGGTGGAGATACGCCAGAGGCCTGCCTGCGCTTTGACCAGCCTCTGGACAGCGCAGCTGCCCCGCAATACGCCGACCACCTGACCCTGACCCCCAGCTTCAAACCCGATGTACGGGTCAGTGGTACAGATCTGTGCCTTGGGGGGCTGGGCTGGAACACACGCTACCAGATCGCCCTTTCCCCCGGCCTGCGCGACATGGAGGGCGGCAAACTGGCTGTACCTGTCCACGTGTCCGTTGCCACGGGCGACCGCATGCCGCAACTGGCCCTGACAGGAAATGGCTATATCCTGCCGCGCCTGACCGCCGCAGGGGTCGATGTGCAGAGCGTCAACATGGATCGTGCACGTATTGTCGTATGGCGTCTGCCCAAGGCGTCCTCCCTGCGCATGAGCGGAACAACCGATAACGGCCCCCGGATCGACCTGTCCGCCACCTCCATGTCTTCATGGGAGTTCCTGTCCCTGCACAATGCGCAGCTTACCCGCGTCTGGGCTGGTGTGCTGGATATCAGAAACGACCACAACAAAACCGTTACAACCGCTTTCCCGCTCGCGGGAGTAGTGCAGGGCAAACAATCCGGCCTGTATCTTGTCACAGCGGAAAACGCCGCCACACCGGCAGAAAAAAGCATTCTGCTCACCACGACCCAGTCCGACATGGATAGTGACGAACTTGCAATGCACTGGGTCAATGTCTCCGATATCGGCCTGTCTGCCATTCAGGGACATGACGGGCTGCATGTTTTTGTCCGCTCACTTGCAACAGCAAAACTTCTGTCCGGCATCGCTGTCTCGCTCATAGCCCAGAATGGCGACGAACTGGGCCAGCTCACCACCGACAGCAGCGGGCAGGCCGTGTTCGCCCCCGGGCTACTACGCGGCCAGCAGGCTCTGGCCCCTGTCTCTGTCATGGCGCAGGGGGCTGAGGGCGATTTTGCAATGCTACAGGTCAACCAGTCCTGGTTCGATTTTTCTGACCACGGCTCCGCCGGGCATCCGGCTCCCGGCGCACAGCAGGCGGTGCTGGTTACAGACCGTGGCCTGTACCGCCCGGGTGAAACCGTAAACGTCACAGCCCTGCTACGTGATCAGAAAGGCAACGCGCTTTCAAACCAGCCGCTTGTCCTTGTCCTGACACGACCTGACGGCGTTGAAACCCAGCGCGTAACCCTGCCTGCGCGGGCGGGGGGTGGTTTTGTCACCACGGAAACGCTCGCCAGCAGTGCCCCCCATGGCACATGGTCGCTCTCCGCCTATGCGGACCCGACCTCTCCCTCCATCGGCGGGGCCTCGTTCTCGGTGCAGGACTTCGTGCCGCAGACACTGGAAACCACACTTACAAGCAGTGCCAAAACATTCCCGGCCACTGGTGAGCTGGATGTCCAACTCACCGGACGTTACCTGTACGGAGCTCCTGCCACCGGACTGCACGGGGAAGGCTGGGTCAAAATCATTGCCGACACCACGCCCCTGCCCGGCCTGAGTGGTTACACCTTTGGCCTGTGCACGCAGACACTCGATGAAAACAACCAGAAACTGGCCGTGCCCGACACCGACGATCAGGGCAATACGACCTTTTCCGTTACCCCTAACCTTCCCTCCGGGCAGAACCGCCCCCTGAGCGCAGTCATAGAGGCCTCGCTTTTCGAGCCAACAGGCCGCGCTGTTAAACAGACCCTCTCGCTGCCGCTGGCCCGCACACAACCCATTATCGGGATCAGCACTCAGGACAGCGGCTCAAGTGGCGAAACACAGTCTGTTCCGGCGGATATTGTCACCATCGGGCCGGACGACAAGCCCGTAGCCATCAAGAACCTTGCGTGGAACATCGCACGCGAAAACGTCGTTTATGACTGGATTTACGATGCCGGACGCTGGAGTTTTCATGAGCATGTGATTGATGAGCCGGTTCAGCATGGCACCACCAGCACCGCGGAAAATGGTCGCGCCAGCCTGTCCCTGTCTCTCGCCCCCGCACGCTATCTGCTGGTTGTAACCGACCCGGCAACAGGCGTTTCAAGCTCGCGGAAGTTCTATGTCGGCTGGTGGTCGGCCGATAACAGCCAGACCAACGCACCCGACCGCCTGACCGTTACGCCCAAAGAGACAACCATTGCCCCCAACGGCAGTACGTCTGTGCATATCGAGGCCCCCTTTGCCGGGAAAGCACAGGTTATTGTCGCAACGGATCATATCGAGAGCATCCGCACGCTCGATATCCCGCAGGGTGGTGCGGATATTCCCGTGCAGGCCGGAGCCGACTGGCCCGGCGGCGCTTATGTGCTGGCAACACTCTACCGCCCGCTTGACGCTCCTGCGCGGGCACATGAGCCAATTCGCGCTGTGGGGCTGGCCTATATCGGCACGGATCAGTCCGCACACCGCCTGTCGGTTTCGCTCAAGGCTCCGGACGTCGTGCGGTCCCGCACGAAGCTGAGCATCCCCGTAACCATCAAAGGGGGGCAAACTGGCCCCCTGCACCTGACGCTCGCCGCCGTGGACAAGGGTATTATCGGACTAACAGACTGGAAACAGACCGATATCTTCAAATCTCTTTATGGCCAGCAGGCATTGGCCATTGATGTGACAGACACGTATGCGCACCTGCTCACTCCCTCCGGCCTTGCCGGCGCCATCCACGAAGGTGGGGATGAAGGGAGTGGTCAGGGTAGTGCGCTGGCCGTAACATCTACCCGCGTGGTCTCGCTTTTTTCTGGCGAGGTCACGCCTGATGCCAGCGGCCATGCTGTCGTCACGCTGGATGTACCGGACTTTGAAGGCACGCTGGATCTGATGGCCACCGCATGGCGTGATGATGCCGTTGGCTCCGGCAGTGCAGAAACCATCGTGCGCGACCCTGTCTTTACAGAAATAACGCTGCCACGCTTTCTTGCGCCCGGCGATACCGCCACCAGCCTTGTCTCTCTGGTAAATACAGACGGCGCCACCGGGCATTACACCGTCAGCCTCAAGGCTGATGGGCCTGTAACACTCACCGGCGCGCATGACTTCGCGGCTGATCTGACAAAGGGAGCCCGCAAAAGTTTCCCCACCACATTAAGCGCGCAGGCACCGGGCATCACCCATATTACCGCAACACTGCATGATGCCAGCGGCCATACCCTGCTAACCCGCGCGTGGGATATTCAGGTGCGCGCAGGCCACCTGCCCATAACACGCTCGCTGACCCACCAGCAGGCACCCGGAGAGTCCTATACGCTCCCCCCCAACCTGCTGGCGGATTTCGAACCCGGTGCCACGCTGACACTCAGCTATACCGGCGTGAATGGCGTGGACACGATCGGGCTTTTGCAATCCCTGCAGGATATTTCATGGGGATCATCAGAAAACCTTGCCTCTACCGCGCGCGCCCTGCTGTCCTTCAAAGGGCATGAACATCTGGGCGCGGAGCTGGTCGAAGGGGGAGTGGATCCGTTTATCCGCAATGCCATCACGACACTGCTCAACCGCGAGGATGCAGGTGGGCGCATTGGCGACTGGCGCCTGAACGATGGTGGCACCCTGCCGTCAACACAGATCTATCTGGTTGACTTCCTCAGCCGGGCCAAAGCCGCGGGCTATGCCGTGCCCCAACCCGCTCTCAATCGCGCACTGGACTGGCTTGCTACGGAACAGGCCAATACCTCCAACACTGACAGCGATACGACCGACACCACAATAACCCCCGATACCCGCGCCTATGCGCTTTATGTGCTGGCACAGGCCGGACGCCCAAATGCACCAGCCTTGCGTGCGCTGTACGACAACATCAATATCTTTGGTGGAAGCGACCAGAAACGCACCCTGTTCTGGGGTTCAGACGCAGCAAACGCCACAAAGGCGAGTGCCCTCGCACTCGGCCATCTGGCGGGCGGGCTGATGCTGGCCAACCAGCGCAACGCAGGCCATGACGTTTTTGCCTTTGCGCGCGAAGCCCTTGTGCCCCCCAGAATCAGGCAGCCTTACCAGTTTGACGCGGCATACTGGATTTATGTCCGTGACCTGACAGGGCTAGCGGCGGTCGCCGCCGAAAGCGGCGATACGGCACTGGCGCAACATCTGATGGACCGCTTTGCCACGCTGGCCCCCAACCCTGCGGACCTGTTGGAGCAGAGCAAGGTCAACCTGCTGGAAACCGCCAGCGCGCTCAACCATGAAAATGCCGGACGGGCCATTGCCATCAACGGCAAGCGTCTGCCCGAACCGCTGAATCTGCCGGTTGCCTTTACGCCTACCCCAGCCGAACAGCAGGGATATACCCTCACCAATGCTGGCAGCACCCCGCTCTGGCTTTCAGTCACGACAAACGGCGCGCCCAAGGAAGCCGCAAAACCCATATCAAAAGGGTTTACGCTGACTGTCTCCACCCTGAACATGGATGGCCAGCCGGTTAACCCGGATTATCTGCGCCAGAACGACCGTTTTGTGGTGATTATCAACGGCACGGTAAAAGACCGCTACCCGCACCAATGCGTCATAACCGACATGCTGCCCGCAGGCTGGGAAATTGAAGGCGCGCTCAGTGGTGGTTCCGAAAACAGCGACGACACCGACAACGGGCTGCCTTTCCTTGGGCAAACCACCGCCGCGCGTTCCATTTCAGTCGGGGACGACCGTTTTGTCGCCGCCTTCAATATCGACGCGAATAGCGTGGAAGAAACCGACGATACGGATAGCAAGGACCATAATGCCCTGCCAGCCGGTGCCTTCCGTTTTGCCTATAGTGTGCGGGCCGTAACGCCCGGCCATTTCCTGCGCCCTGAAACGGTAGTGCAGGATATCTACCAGCCCACCAAGACCGCCCGCACCGCTGCCGGAACAACGACCATCGACCCACGATGAGCGGCCCTGAAAGCGGTCAGAAACACCCCCCTTCATGGCTCCGCCTGGCTATGGCGGGGGGGCTACTGGCCTGTCTTGTGGGCAGCATTCTAGCCCTGACACTCGACCACCTGTTTCCCCCGGACCTGCGCCGTGCCCACGCGCAGGCCCTTGTTCTGTACGATGCCACGCACACCCGGCTTGATGGGCGCGTCAGCACGGATGGAAGCTGGCGGCTGACCACAAACCACGCCGCAGTCGATGCGGCCTACTTGGCGCTGCTGCTCAAAACCGAGGACCGGCGCTTCTGGTGGCATCCGGGGGTGGACCCCTTTTCCATCCTGCGGGCCGCCGGGCAGCTCGCCTTCCGTGGGCATATTGTTTCAGGTGGCTCCACGCTGGCCATGCAGACAGCCCGGCTCCTTACCCCGCACCGCCACACGTGGCGCGGCAAGGTTCAGGATGCCCTGCGCGCCCTCCAGCTCGAATGGCGTTACGGCCATACAGGGGTGCTCGACCTGTATCTGACGCTTGCCCCTGAAGGGGGTGCCATAGAAGGCATTACCGCTGGATCGCTCTTCTGGTTCGGCCATGAACCTGCCCATCTAAACCCAACGGAAGCAGCTCTGCTGGTCGCCCTGCCCAGACGCCCCACCGCCCTGCGGCCCGACCGCCACCCACAGGCCGCGCGGCAGGCAACTGCCCTTGTGCTGGCCCGCACAGGTGCCACCAGCCCGGACAGTCTGGCGTGGCACCTTGGCACCGCGCATAGCCCGCATGATGCCCCCTCCCTGTTAGCGTATCTATGGCACAGCGGCGCACGCGGCCCTGTCAGAACCAGCCTTGAGCACACAACACAGGCAACCGTGCTGCGTATCCTGCACGCAACCCCGCCCCCACGCCTCGGCGGGTGGGCAGCGCTGGTGCTTCGGCCCGATGGCAGCGTTGCCGCGTGGGCAGGCAATGCGGGCAATAGCTGCCCCGGCTGCGCAATGGATATGGTAACGGCCTGGCGCTCGCCGGGCTCCACACTAAAGCCGTTCATCTACGGGCTGGCCTTCCAGCAGGGCGTTCTGGCTCCCGATACGCTCGTGCATGACAGTGCAACACGTTTTGCAAACTACGCGCCCCGCAATTATGACCGCATTTTCCACGGCACCACCACCGTGCGCACGGCCCTGCAACAGTCTTACAACCTGCCCGCCGTACAAGCGCTCAACCTGATCGGGGCACGTTATTTCATCGCGACACTGCATGATAACGGCGTTGATCTACGCCTGCCACGAGGCGCCACCCCCAGCCTTGCGCTGGCACTGGGCGGGGCTGGCATACGCATGCTTGATCTGGCGCGGCTCTATAATGCGCTCGCACATGATGGCCTCAGCACACCCCCAAGCGTTTCATGGCCTGTCCCCAACGCCCAGCCATCACGCCTGTTCAGCAGTGCTGTGGCGCGGCAGGTTCTTGGTATTCTGCGCGGCACACCTTTGCCCGATGCCGCACAAGGTAACACTGAACGCTCCATCACCTTCAAAACCGGCACGTCCTACGGACAGCGGGACGCCTGGGCCGCTGGCATACAATCCAGCTGGGTGGTTATTGTCTGGGCTGGCCGACCAGATGGCGCTTCCAGCCCCGGCATAACCGGGCTGCATATTGCAGCCCCCGTCATGGCGCGGATCATGGATACGCTGCCCACCACGCCTTCCAGCACCGGCATGCCCCTGCCCGCCCTTGCCCCGCTGGCTCCTTCCCTACGGGTGCTGCCCGAACAGCAGGAGCCACGCGTGCTCTCACCACCAAATGGGGCGGTTATCGAAAGCTTTGGGCAGGATGGCACAGTAACCCCCATCGGGCTGGAGGCATCGGGGGGCGCACAGCCTTATCGCTGGATGGTCAATAACAAACTGCTAACAACCCTGCCCGGCCTGACACCTTCATGGCTGCCAGACGGGCCAGGTTTTGCCCATGTGGCCGTAATCGACGCACAGGGCCGTGCGGCGTCTGTCACTATACAGGTGCGCTAGAAACACTCTGCACAAAAAACATTAGATTTCATCGCCCCTTTTTAAACAGGCGATGATACATTTTTAGGCGAGAGTGCCAAAAGAGCCGCAATATTGCGGGCGGTTCCACGAATGTTGGGCCGCGCATCGGCCAATGCTTCTTCCAGCAGGCAGGGACGGTTGACAACACTGAACACGGCGCTGATCCCGTGATCATAAACTGCCTCGTACCCGGCACCCAGCGCACCCGCCAGTGCAATAACCGGAACACCATGCTGGCGGGCAAGGCGGGCCACACCCACCGGGGTTTTTCCACGTGCGGTCTGGCCGTCCAGCCTTCCTTCTCCGGTAATCACCAGATCAGCCCCCACCAGTGCGGTGTCCAGTGCCAGCGCATCCAGCACGATATCCACACCGGGCCGTAGCTTCGCCCCCAGAAAGACAGAAGCCCCAGCCCCAAGACCACCCGCAGCACCAGCCCCCGGTGCTATCATAATGCCGGTGCTGCCCAGTGCTTCGAGTGCCTCGCCAAAGCGAATAAGTGCTGTATCCAGCAGGGCTACCATATCCGGGGTAGCCCCTTTCTGCGGCCCGAAAACGGCCGAGGCCCCGTGCTCGCCAGTCAGGGGGTTATCAACATCGCAGGCAATTTCGAACACGCACTCACCCAGACGGGGATCGAGGGCGCTGGTGTCGATCCGGGCGAGGGCCTGCAAGGCAGCACCGCCAGGTGGTAGTTCCTGTTCGTTCTGGTCCAGAAGGCGCACGCCTAATGCTTGTGCCATACCCGCCCCACCATCATTGGTGGCGCTACCGCCCAGACCCAGAATAAAGCGGCGGCATCCGCTATCAAGCGCATGCAGGATAAGCTGGCCCAGCCCAAAAGTGGTGGCAATACGCGGATCCCGCACGGCACGGGGTACAAGGTCCAGCCCGGCGGCAGCGGCCATTTCGATAACAGCGGTTCGGCCATCGCCCAGCACACCGTAACGCGCCTGCACGAGATCACCCATGGGGCCTGTTACGTGGTGGAGACGAAACTGGCCCGCCGTTGCATGCACCAGTGCATCCACCGTGCCTTCACCCCCATCGGCAACAGGCAGGCTGATACATTCGACAGCAGGGAAAACAGCCCTAAAACCTGCCTCCACTTCCTCGGCCACAGAAAGTGAAGACAGACTTTCTTTGAAGGAATCACATACAATAACGATTTTCATGATTCTCTCCGCCCGCACCACAACCCGGCGAACCTACTGTCAGGCCGGATTTCAGGCGCGGCTATACACATCTTCTATCCGCACGATATCGTCATCGCCCAGATAAGGACCGGACTGAACCTCGATCAGCGTGAGAGGAATCTTACCCGGATTTTCCAGACGATGTACAATACCCAGCGGCAAATAGATGCTCTCGTTCTCACGCAGCATCACGATGTCTTCTGCCTTGGTCACCAGCGCTGTACCTGCCACAACCACCCAGTGTTCGGCACGGTGGAAATGCTTCTGCAACGACAGCTTCTGCCCCGGCTGCACCACAATACGCTTGACCTGAAAACGCTCGCCCTGAATCAGTCCTTCGTAAAATCCCCATGGGCGGTAGATGCGGTTATGGGCTGTTGCCTCCTGCCGTCCTGCATGCGTCAGGCGGGCGACCATTTTCTTGACATCCTGTGCCCGGTCACGGTGCGAAATCATGACCGCATCACGCGTGGTCACCACCACAAGGTCACTGACCCCGCACACTGTGGTAAGGATACCTTCTGAGCGGACATAACAGTTGCGGGCGTCATCCAGAAAGACATCGCCATGCACGGCATTGCCGTCTTCATCCTTGGGGCTGAGTTCCCACAGGGCGTCCCAGCTTCCGATATCCGACCAGCCGAAATCCCCCGGCACGGTGGCAGCTAGTGCGGTGCGCTCGGCAATGGCATAGTCCACCGAAATATCGGGGGCAGCACAGAACGAAGCCGGGTCAAGACGCTCGAAATCCAGATCCGCCACCCGCCGGGATACGGCCTGCTGCACCGCGTCGAAAACCTGCGGCGCATGGGCGCGGGTTTCTTCCAAAAAGGTGCGGGCACGGGCAATGAACATGCCCGAATTCCACAAATAGCGGCTGTCGGCCACAAGTGTTGCCGCCACCTCTGCCGAGGGTTTTTCCACAAACCGGAAGACAGTCCATGCACCCGGCACGCCCGGCAGTTCCGCCCCCTGTTCAATATAGCCATAACCCGTTTCCGCACGGGTGGGCCGCATGCCAAATGTCACCACATAGCCTTCGGCAGCGGCTGCAACGGCCTTATCCAGCGCACGAGACAGGGCCGGCACATCGCCAATCGCGGCATCGGCGGTCATGATCCACAAAATGGCATCCGGGTCCTGTTCGGCCACCAGAAACGCCGCAGCCGCCACAGCCGGAGCGGAATTACGCCCCTCCGGCTCCAGCACGATGGTGGCGTCCGTCACGCCGACCTCACGCAGCTGCTCGGCAATAATGAAACGGTGCTCCGCATTGCATACGATAACCGGTGCGGACAGACCGATGCCGCTGCTGCGCAGCACGGTGTCCTGCAACAGCGTATGCTCACCCAGAAGCCGCCAGAACTGCTTGGGATAGCTACCCCGTGACAGCGGCCATAGACGGCTCCCCGATCCCCCGGACAGAATGACCGGAATCACCTTCGGGTTTGACAGCAATACGGCTTCGTTCACAGCGCAGGCTTCCTGTTTTGTTCAGACACAGGCCCGAGCACGCATGTCTATGCTCCAGCTCTGTTCTGTCTTTGGCATGATCCCCGTCATGACACCAGTGTCCGGTCGGCAAAGACATGCCGCGTCACCCGAAAAAGGGTCTCCCGCAGCCAGCGATGCACCGGGTCGGTATCCCGGCGCGGATGCCATGCCTGAAACGCCTCAATAAACGGTAGAGCCAGCGGAAACTCGAAAGACGCCAGCCCCAGCCGGTCCATGGAAATGTTTTCAAGCACCATGCCCGGTATGGCCAGCACCAGATCGGTTTTGGCCATGGTTTCAATCATGGCATGATAATTCGGCACCACCATGGTGATCCGCCGTGTCAGGCCGTAGTCACGCAAGGCCCAGTCAATCGGCCCGCGTGCGCGCCCCCGCCGCGATACACTGATATAGTCATACTGCACCATGCTGTCCGGGGTCAGGGGCTGATCCAGAATAGGGTGCCCCTTGCGCACCAGACCGTACATCCTGTCACGGAACAGGGTCTGGCGGCGGATCTCGGGCTTGAGTGCGTCCGTAGCCCCTATGTACAGGTCTATGCTGTTATGGCGCAGCGGATCGGAGGCGGGGTCATCCACCTCGGGGGCGAAAATAATATCGCATTGCGGGCAGTCATGCCGCAGAGCCCTAAGCAGCGGCAGGCCAATCGCGGCGATGATCAGGTCATTGGCTCGGATAGTAAAGGTAGGGGCCATATTGGCCAGATCGGCCAGTGCTTGTGTTTCTATCAGCGCATCGGCCATCCGCACCACCTCCTGCACCCGGGCCAGAATACCCGTAGCAAAGGAGGAGGCCGTCATCCGACGGCCGGACTGCACCAGAATAGGGTCGGAAAAAACCCGCCGCAGCTTGGCCAGATGGCGGCTCATCGCGGGTTCGCTCACCTGCATGCGCCGGGCCGCGGCCGACACGCTCTCTTCTTCCACCAGCACGTGCAGATACCGTAGCAGATCGAGGTCGTACTGTCTCATCCTTCCAGTTTTAGACATCATCTGGCGCAGAGACCAGATTTAATGGTTCCGAAAAGTGGAATCATCTTCTGCCTGAAATGAGGGTTTTTTCGCGGCGACTTTCCTTTGATCATACCAGCCATGACACATCCCGCGCCCTCTGGCGGCCCTGCTCCGGTCATTCATGCCGCACCGGCGCTGCCATCCTATATTCCGCCTTTTGGCCTGCGTACCGTTATCGGCTGCCTTGGCATGCTGCTGGCCGTGCATGTCGCGGGGTTCAACGAGCATGTAACGGAAATCGGTCTGGCCGATATCCGGGGCGCCATGCACATAGGCCATGATGAAGGAACGTGGCTGATCACGCTGTACGAGGCGTTCAACATTGCCGCCATGGCTTTTACGCCGTGGTTTTACATGACTTTCTCGATCTACCGCTTTTCCATTTTCATGACGGCGGCCATGGCGCTGCTGGCCATACCGGCCCCTTTCATGCCCGATGTAACATCGCTGTGCATGTTACGGGCCATGCAGGGCATGACGGCCGGCTGCCTGCCGCCTGTGCTCATGACCGTCATGCTCAAATATCTGCCGCCTGAAATCCGTGTTTTCGGTATTGGCGGCTACGCCATGAGCGCCACTTTCGGCCCCAACCTGGGCCTGCCGCTGGAGGCCTTCTGGTTTGAAAACCTCGGCTGGCACTGGCTCTACTGGGAAATCATTCCCATGGCAGCACTTGCCATCGGCATGATGGCCTATGGCCTGCCCAAAGACCCCGTACATCTGGAACGCTTCGAAAAATTCAACTGGTTCGGGCTCATGGTTGGCCTGCCCGCCATTATCTCCCTCGTAACCGTACTCTATCAGGGGGACAGGCTGGACTGGTTCCGCTCGCCATTGATCACGCATCTGACCTTCTGGGGGCTGGCGGCGTTTGTGGTGTTTGTCATCAACGAGGCGTATCACCCCAGCCCGTATTTCCGTATCCAGTACTGGAAATCACGCAACATTCAGGCGGCACTGCTGTCTCTGGTCGGTATTCTGGCCATCTGTTCGCTGCTATCAGAAATTCCCGCTACCTATCTTGAGGAAATACGCGGCTACCGCCCGATTCAGACAGCCCCTGTCTCACTTGTAGTGGCATTGCCGCAACTTATCATGCTCCCGCTCATTGCGGCCCTGTGCAACAGCGCCCGGGTAGACTGCCGCTATGTTCTTGTGGCGGGCATGCTCTGCCTGGCCGGGGCCTCATGGCTAGGCACGTGGCTGACACCTGACTGGGTGCGCGACAATTTCTACCCCATCCAGATGCTGCAGATTCTGGGACAGCCCATGACGGTTATCCCGACACTCATGCTGGCGACACTGGCCATGGGGCCAGCGGATGGCCCCTTTATCTCGGGCATGGTCAACATGCTCAAAGGTCTGGCAAACGCCATCGCCTTTGCGTTGTTTTCCATTCTGACACGCCGCCGCGAACAGTATCACTCCACCATGCTGCTGGGCCATGGCAGTGCCCACGCCACCCCGGCGGATGGTGTTGGCAGCCCTATTGCCGGCCAGCTTGCCGGCACCTCGCCCGACACGGCCCATGTGGCACACAACACGCTGCAAGTCTTTCATACCTATGTCCATGAGCAAGCCCTCGTGCTGGCTCTGGCCGATATCTATCTGGTGGTGATGGTGGTCTGCCTTGGTTACGCGGTGCTCAACCTCGTGCTGCCCAAGCGGGTTTACCCACCCCGTGCGCCCGCACGCCCCGCACCAGCACAGCCTGCTCCCGCTCCTGCCCTCAGCCCCCTGCCTTCTTCAGCCTCCGCTCCCAATCCCGCTTCCTGACTGTTCGGAACACCCTTCGCATGATCTACAGAAAACCCCTCCTTTACGCCGGATGCGCCGCCGTGGCCCTGTCCTGCGTCGCTTGGCTCGGCTCACGTCTGGTTATCGGTGACGGCGTTCACCAGTACACCAACGATGCCTATGTCACGGCCGATTTCACCCTTGTCGCGCCCAAGGTAGCAGGCCGGATCGACCGGGTAACGGCACAGGACAACGAGCGCGTACAGGCCGGTGAGGAACTGGTGCATATCGAAGATGATGACTACCGCGCTGCACTGGATGTGGCCCACGGTGCCGTACAGGCGGCACAGGGCGACGTGTCCAACCTTGAAGCCGCCCTGCACCGTCAGGATGCGCTGATTGCGCAGGCACAGGCCGCCGTGCAGGCGGATGAAGCGGATCTGGTGTTCGCACGGCAGAACCTCGCACGTTACCGCACCCTCTCGGCGGGTGGTGCGGGCACCGTGGAACAGAAACAGTCTTCCGAAGCGAAGGAAAAGGAAGCGCTCGCCGCCACAGCGCGCGATACTGCGGCTGTCAGCGCCACTACATTACAGGTGAATGTACTGCGCGCTCAGCTTGAACGTGCACGCGGCGTGCTCCTGCGCGCCAGTGGCGATGAAAAACAGGCGGCCCTCAATCTTTCCTACTGCACCATTCCCGCTCCGGTAGACGGTGTGGTGGGGGCCCGTGGCGCCCGCGTTGGCGCTTATGTCCACCCCGGCACGACAGTGATGGCAATCGTTCCCACACAGGAAGCCTATGTGCTGGCCAATTTTCAGGAAACCCAGCTGACACAGGTGCAGACCGGACAGAGTGCGACCGTCTGGGTCGATACCTTTCCCGGCCACCCGCTCAAGGCCCATGTGGACTCAATTGCTCCGGCAACGGATGTCGCCTTTGCTCCCATTCAGCCTGACAATGCCACTGGCAACTTTACGAAGGTGGTGCAGCGCGTTCCAGTCAAGCTGACATTCGATCCGGGCCAGAAGGAAGCCGCGAAAGTGCGCGTGGGCATGTCGGTTGAGGTCAGTATCGATACGGCTTCCCACCCGCAGGGCACCCACGCCGGAGATGCGCGCTATGTCTGGCAGTAACCCCACACGCAACAGCCTGAACAGGCCGCGGCTTAAGCTAATGACCCTGCCTGCCCTGCTGGCTTTTTCAGCCTGCACCGTAGGGCCGAACTACCACGCCCCGCAGGTGAAAGCCCCCGCCACATGGCGGCAGACCCTGCCGCCTGAAAGCAGTCAGGTCACGCTCGCCACCACGGATGCGCAATGGTGGACCATTTTCCACGACCCCATCCTCACCCGACTGGAAGAAGAAGTCACCCGCGAGAATCTGGACCTGAAAGCCGCCTCCATGCGGCTGATGCAGAGCACCGCAGAACGACGGATCGCCAGCGCGGCACAAATGCCCCATGTGGAAGGCAATGCGTCCTATGCGCGTGAGCGCGCCAGCACCAATGGTATTCTCGGCCTGCTAGGCACCATGGAGCGCGAACGGGCAGGACAGATCGCCAGTGGCACGCAGGGCTTCGGCCCGGCTGCCATGCCCGGCAGCGTCGGTAATCCGTCGTTCAACCTGCCTCAATACGGCATGAACGCCTCATGGGAAGTAGACCTGTGGGGCCATGTGCGCCGTCAGGTGGAAGCCGCTACAGCCGCCGTGCGCGCCACGGAAGACATGCGGCGCGATGTGCTGGTGTCGCTCATGGCGGAAACCGCACAGGACTATATAGCCCTGCGGGGCGTGCAGGCGCATATCGCCATCGTACATAGTAATATTGATGTCGCCCGCCATAGCGTGGAGCTGACACGCCTGCGCTTTCAGCAGGGCGCTGCAACCCAACTGGATGTGGCTGAAGCCACCGGGCAGCTCCACAGTTTTGAATCGCGTCTCGCTCCGCTGGAAAGCCAGCAGGTGCATTTCCTCAACGCGCTGAGCTTTCTGGTCGCACGCGAACCCGGCGCACTGGATGCAGAACTGGGCAGGCCGCAGGCCATTCCCGTTGCCCCACCCACTGTGCCGGTGGGCCTACCCTCGCAACTGGCTGAACGCAGGCCTGACATCCGTATGGCGGCTGAGCGCCTGCACATGGCCACGGCCAGTATCGGGGTTGCCATCGCGGATTTCTTTCCACGCATAACGCTCTCGGGCAGTCTTGATATTCAGGCGCTGCAATTCAGCGGTCTTGGGTCATGGGCATCGCGCCAGTATGGGTTTGGCCCGACCGCCACCCTGCCTCTTTTTGAGGGCGGGCGGCTGACCGGCCAGCTTCACCTGCGCAAGGCCCAGCAGCAGGAGGCCGCTCTGGCCTTCCAGCGCACGGTACTGAAAGCCTGGCAGGAAGTAGACAACGCCATGGCCGACTTTACCGCCGCTCAGAATGAACGCGATCACCTGAACGATGCCGTGCATGAAAACGAAACAGCCGTAAAAACCGCGCAGGCCCAGTATGTTGCTGGGGCGTCTGACTTCCTGACCGTACTGACACTGCAAAATGCCCTGCTTTCATCTCAGAACGCACTGGTGGACGCCACAACGCAGGTGGCCAGTAATCTGACACAGGTCTACCGCGCCCTTGGCGGGGGATGGGAAAATGTCGCCCCGCTGGCCACGATCACCCGCACCACCTCCACAGGCAGCAAGACCACGGCAGGCAAGGGATAACAGCAGCATGATAGTGCTTTTACAGCCAGAAGCCTGTCCACAGAACCACCAGACAGACCTGCGCGTGCAGGGCTACACCCTACCGGGCGATGCAGCCACGCGCAGCGCACTGGCGACGGTACTGGTAGCAGACATGTCCGCAGGCAGTCTCTACTCCCCCCCACCCCCGGTGCGGGATATGGATATCCTGACATGGCTGCACCACGGTGCCTTGCGGGCCAGTGCCCCGCCCTTTCCGCCCGAAGATATCGCGGCTGACTGGCTGCATGCTATCGGCACGCAGGAAAACGGCACGCCCCCAACATGGCAGGCGAAGCAGGACAGCCGCCTGATCCAGTTCCACCTCCTGCCCGAAACGCAGGATTCGGTACCCGAACAGAGTCTGCGCCCCGGTTTTGCGGCACTTGAGGATGGTGGCTTGCGTATTCTGGCTTCGGGCTTTCCCGAGGACGACCCGGAAGACAACCCCGAAAGCACCCTCACCATTACCGATGGCGCTCCCCTGACCCTACGCAGCAGAGCCCGGTTACTACACGCGGCCCTGCCACCGAACGAAGGAGCCGCCTACCAGACAACACCCGGGCGCGCCCTGTTTGCACTGGTGGTGGAAGGAACCGTACAAGTGGGTGAAACCACGCTTCAGGCACAGGACGCCGCCCTGATAACCGACGAGGAAAGCCTGACTATCATAGCCAGCACCCCAAGCGTGGTTCTGCTGATGGACAGCCCCCTCGCACCCCCTAGCCTCTTATGAGGCTGTCACCTCAAAACTGCTAACATCCAGCATAAAACTGCCATCCGCCGCCATTTCAAAAAAACGGGTAACCTCTTCAGGCGCACTCTGCTGAAGAGCGCGAATGGCCGCTACACAGGTGGGGGAGGTTTTCGTACGGGCCACCCAGCTTTCGAACACCATTGGCAGGCGGTGTGTCTGCATCGAACGAACAACAAAACCCGCCTGCCCCAGCATCGCTGTCCATTCCGCCATGGAGTAGTCCCGCACATGCGAGAGATCACGCAGCAGTTCGAGCGTTTGCAGCCAGCTATCGCACAGGGCGGAAGAGGGCGCCGTCACGTCAATGAACACGGCCACGCCATCTGGGGCGAGCACACGCCGGGCCTGTATCAGTCCTGCGAGGGCATTCGCCCAGTGATGAGTTGTAAAACGGCAGAAAACCGCATCGAACGTGCCCGCCGCAAACGGCAGGTTTTCTGCCGGAGCCTGCACCGTGCTGATATTGGACAGCCCACACCGTCCGGCTTCCTGCGCTACGGCATCCAGCATGGCGGGCGTAACATCGCAGGCCACCACCTCCTGCACATGCGGAGCCAGCCGATAACTGACATGCCCGCCGCCGCACCCCAGATCCAGAACCCGCCTTAGCCCACGCCCCGCGACACTGCGCTCGATCAGGTCCAGATCCTGCCCCTGACTATGGACGGCGCTAGCCACATAATCCTGTGCCCGCTCGCCATAATGCCTTGCCACGAAAGGTTGCGTCATTGTCCTGATCCTGTCCCTCGATCGTCGCGCATAACCGCGTAAAGTGCCGGTTTACCCAGCGCTACCGGCCGTAACCATACGGGGGGAAACACCAGCACGCCAGCACGTTCAAACCCTGCCTCCACACAGAAAAGTGTGCGGCTGTCCAGCCCTTCTCGGCGCATGGCGCATGAAGATACAACATATTGGCATGCAATTTTTGCATATTTCGTATACACTCCCCTCTCTAAACGCAGGACCAGACAGAACAAGGATGAAACATGGCAGAAATAACGGCACTTCTGGCTGATATCGGACTTTTTGTACTACTCCCATGGATATTCTGGCGGCTGACCCGCAAGGTGCTGCCTATTGTCGTCTTGCCGATTCTGCTGGGTATAGTGCTTGCTGCCTGGCATGTACCGGTCAAACAGATCGGCATTCCTTCGGTTTATGGTACCGATATTGGCTGGGTTGCTGTTCTTGTTCTGGCTTTTACTGCCGGGCTGGAAATGTGGCAGCACCCCGGTGATGGCCCCTCCGCACATGCGCTGCCCCAGCCCAGCCTCTGGCGGCTGCTGACAGGCGCACTTGTGGCGTTGGGCGGGCCCTTTCTGGTGGGCTCCATTCTGGCCTATACGGTTTTCCTGCATCTGCCCGGCTGGGCCGCACCGCAGGCCGCACCGTGGGTTTCTGCCGCATCCATCGGGCTCTGCATTGCTGTCAGCGCCCTGCCTGTGCTGATTGGCGTGGTGCGCGAGCTTGACCCTGTGCACAAACCCATGGGCCAGCTTGCCCTCAAGCTTGCCGTGGTGGACGATGCAGCATTGTGGATCGGGCTGGCAGCCCTTCAGTTCGCAGCCCGCGGGTCTTCCGCGCTGCATGGCTGGACATCACTGGAGTTTCTGGCCATCGGGCTGCTTGTCGCCATGGCGGCGGCTGGCAACTGGGCCTCGCGCCATTTCCTGCACCCGCCGACATGGGTTATCTGGGTAACGGTGCCGGTTTATCTGGCTGCCGGTGCATGGGCCAGTATGCAGCTTGGCCTGCATGAGCTGATCGGGGCGTACTTCGCTGGTGCGCTGATGCCCCCAAGCTGGGTGCGCCGCCTGCCAGTGGAGGAAGTCGGAGCCTTCGCGCTGATCTGGCTCGCCCCGCTGTTTTTCGGCCATTCGGGCATGAAAATCGATGGCGATGCCCTGACATGGCCTTCCGTTCTGGCGTCTCTAGCACTTGTGGCAGTGTCGATCGTAGCCAAGATTGCTGCGGTCTTCCTCTATCCCCCCACCTCCGGGCTCAAACTCCGCCAGACACTCGGTATCGGCGCGCTGCTGCAATGCAAGGGGCTGATGGAAATCGTGGCAGCCACCATCTTGCACCAGAAAGGCATGCTGTCGGAATTCGCCTTTGCCGCGCTGGTCGTGCTTGCCGTGCTGTCCACCACGCTCACCGGGCCGCTGTTCAGGCTTCTGGCCCCGCCCATCCCGCGCGATCAGCCTACTCCGTCATTACGGGCATAATCTGCCAGCCTGCGCACGGCGGTAATAATCCGCCGTGGCGGAATGGCCGCAAAGCCGAACAGCACACCCTGCCGGGCCGGGGGACCAAGATAAGTATCAGACAAGGGCCGCAGCAAAATACCGCAGGCCCTTGCCCCGGCACAGAAAGCCCGGTCATCGCGCCCGTCTTTGAGGGTACCAATCAGATGCACACCCGCATCGGACGGCTCCATATGCACCATATCGCCCATATGCCGGGTTATTTCCTCCACCAGTATCGTTTGGCGCTCCCTGTATATCCGGCGCATACGCCGGATATGGGCTGCAAACTGGCCTGAACGCATGAAAGACAGTAGCGTGACCTGTTCCAGCAATGGCGGGTGCCGGTCGATCACACTTTTGGCGTTGGCAAATGCCGCCGCGTAAGCCGGTGGCGGCACCAGAACGCCCAGCCGGAACGTGGGTAGAAGCGATTTGCTGAACGTCCCCAGATAAAAAACCCGCCCAGCGCTATCCATGCTCTGCAATGCGGGCAACGTAGTGCCTGCGTAGCGAAACTCGCTGTCGTAATCATCCTCCACCACCAGCGCACCGCAGGACTGGGCAAACGCCAGCAATTCGACCCGGCGCGCCATGCTCATCGTCACCCCCAAGGGATACTGGTGCGAAGGCGTGACAAAAATCAGCTTGGGCAAAGGTTCACGACGGCGGCCTTCTTCCACAGACAGGCCCTCGGCATCGACTGGCACCGGCACAAGCCTTGCCCCTGCCGCAGTAAAGGCGCTGCGGGTGCCGCCATACCCCGGCTCTTCAACCCAGACAGCCTCTCCAGGGTCCAGCAGCACGCGCGCCAGAAGATCCAGCGACTGCTGCGAACCCGATGTCATGATCACATCGCTACCCGCCGCCCGCAAAAACCGCGTTGCGCGCAGGTTCTGGGCTATGACCTCACGAAGGGGCGCATGGCCTGCCGCTGGTGCATAACCGAGCATATCCGGCTGCACCTGCCGCCAGCTTCGCGCCATCAGCCTGACCCAGCTATCGAGCGGAAAAACATCAAAAGCAGGTACATCCGCCACAAAGGGAACCGGGCTCGCGCTCCCGCCTTCAAGGCCCATAGCGGCAAGCTGCCGCCCCCGCGCGGACAACACAGGCGGCGCGCCCACTCCCTCATCGGGCACCGCGTCGGTACGGGCTTCCAACGGGGGAAATGCCGCATCCTCTGGCAAAACAGATGCCACATAAACACCGGCGCCACCGCGCGCATGGGCATAGCCCTCATCTGCCAGACGGGTATAGGCCGCCACCACCGTATTACGCGACAGCCCCAGCTCCGCCGCCAGAACCCGGCTGGCTGGCAGGCGCGTGCCCGCCTCGACACGACCTGTCAGAATAGCCTCGCGCAGTTGCGCATAAAGCCGGGCGTAAACCGGCTGCCCGCTGTCAGGCTCCAGATTAAAGGCCAGCAACGAACCAGAGGCAGCATATTGACGTGGCACGGCTTCCCCACACGACAATTGTTCGGGCATAGCCTATCGTGGAGTAGGCTTCCCCTGCTGACAAGGCGCGAAAGGGCCACATGTCAATTGGCTCCTTTTGCACGCAGCAAGTGGCCCTATCACCCATACTCCGCACCGTGGCATCCTGCCATGGCGCTCTTGTATTTCTGCCGAGGTTTTCATGAATATTCTTGTCTTCCAGCATCTTGATGTCGAACACCCCGGCGTTTTCCGTGATTTCTGGAAAAAAGCCGGACACGACGTTCATACCGTTCATTTCAACCGCGATGACGCCATCCCCTCCCTGCAAGATTTTGATCTGCTGGTCGTACTTGGCGGGCCGATGGATGTCTGGGAGACTGAACAAAACCCTTGGCTGGTGCGCGAAATGTCCGCAATCCGCACATGGGTTCGTGATCTGGGTAAGCCCTATTTCGGTATCTGTCTGGGGCACCAGCTTCTGGCACAGGCTCTGGGTGGGCATGTGGGGCTGATGAAAGAACCCGAGGTCGGGCTTGCCACTATCCACCTGACGGAAGAGGGACAGCATGACCCCCTGTTTTCCAAAGCCCCCCATAAAATGGAAATTTTCCAGTGGCACGGCGCAGAAGTTCAAACCCTGCCCGAAGGTGCGGTTATACTGGCCGCCAACGCAGCCAGCCCTGTGCAGGCCATGCGGGTCGGCCCCCACGCATGGGGTTTGCAGTACCATGTCGAAATGACCGACACCACCGTAGCGGAATGGAGCGCCATTCCTGAATACAAGGCCAGCATGGAAAAAGCGCTGGGCGTTGAACGCGCAGCAGGCCTGGAAAGCACACTGGCCCCGCTTCTGCCCGGCTTTAACGCCATGGCGCACAGCCTGAACGAGAGCCTGTTCGCCCGTCTACCACCCAATAGCTGAAAGACAGACCATGACCGGACCGACCGCTCTCCCGCCCCCCAGCGCGCGCACCCGCGTGCGGCGCTTTCACCAGATCGCGTCTTACGACCCGCAGACCGTGCACGCCATACTGGATGCCATGCCGCTCTGCCATGTCGGATACGTGCATAACGGCACACCCATTGTCACGCCTACGCTGCAATGGCGTGATGGAGATCGTATTTTCTGGCATGCGTCATCCGCCAGCCGCATGATCGACAGCGTGCTGGAACAGGATGTGTGCGTGACTGTCTCGCTTTACGATGGTCTGGTCATGGCGCGTTCAGCCTTCAGCTACAATATCAACCACCGTTCAGTCATGATTTTCGGTCGCCCCGAAAAACTGTCCGAAGCCGAAAAATCCGAACAATTACGCAATATGGTCAACAAAACCATTCCGGGCCAGTGGGAGCGGCTGCGCCCTGTTACCGCGCAGGAACTCAAGGCCACGACCGTGCTTGGCATGTCCATTACCGAGGCCTCGGCCAAAGTGCGCACTGGCCCCCCGCAGGATGAAGGATCAGACCTCGATTTTCCCGTATGGGCAGGCGTTATTCCCGTACGTATGCAAGTGCTCCCCCCCGAGCCTGATCCGCAAAATCTGCCGGGTCTTGTCCCCCCTGCCGAAATCGCGTCCTTCCATATCGGCTGAGTGTTTTTCTGAACCGGTCAAGCGGAAGCGCCATGTTAGAAAAACATGGAGCCATGTGTGAAAAAATACTGAAAATCCTTTCATTTTTTCGCACACTACCCGCCTGTTCCGAATCCATTAAGGAAACCGGCACATCCCGGTTCAGGAGACCCGCTTGCCTACCGCTCTTTCTCCCATCACCCTGTCCGATCTGGCGCAGGGGCGTGCCGTGCCTTTCATACACAAGCCCTACTGGTGGGAAGCCATGCCCACCTTGGCGCATGACGACGCGGTCTCAGGCTTTGCGGATGTTGCTGTGGTAGGATCTGGCTTTACCGGCCTGTCTGCTGCCCTGACACTGGCGCGGGCGGGCCGATCCGTCACCATTCTGGAAGCCGGCACAGCCGGATACGGCGCATCCACCCGCAATGGTGGGCAAGTTGGCTCAGGCAATCAGAAATTCCGTGTCAAAACCCTGATCGACATGATGGGGATGAAAAAGGCACAGGCCCTTCTGATGGAAGGCGTTGCCATGCTCGACAACATGGAAACCCTGATCACAGACGAGAAAATATCCTGCTTTTTCAAGCGTTGTGGCCGTTTTCGTGGTGCCGTGCGGCCCGAGCATTACGATGCCATGGCGCGTGATATGCAAGACCTCGAACGCTATGCAGGGGTACATTCCTTCATGGTTCCGCGTTCGGAACAGCATAAGGAAATTGCAACAGATTTCTTCCATGGAGGCTCTGTTCTGCCTCAGGATGCCAGCCTGCACCCCGGCCTTTACCATGCTGGTCTGCTCGACAGGGCACAAAATGCTGGTGCACGGCTGATCTGTCAGGCCCCTGTTACCGCTGTACAGCGTGACTCTGACGGTTTTACCCTCATAACGCCACGTGGCAGCATGAAAGCCCGACAGGTCATTATCGCTACCAATGGATACCGGCAGTCTTTCAGCAGTTTCTGCCGCAAACGGATTGTACCCGTCACATCAGCCCTGATTGCAACCGCCCCCATGCCTGCTGAACGCCTGCAGGCTCTCATGCCCGGCGGGCGCATGTATGGAAATTCTGCCCGTGTTTTCTCCTATTTCCGTGCAGCCCCAGACCAACCTCGCCTGATCTGGGGGGGGCGTGTCGGCCGTGGTGCCTCTGCCAGCAGTGCCAGAGCCTATGCCCATCTAGCCCGTGATCTGCTTGATGTTTTCCCACAGGCGGGAGATCTGGCCCTTTCTCACGCATGGTCTGGACAGATTGGCTATACGTTTGATGAGTTCCCGCATCTGGGCCTGGCCCCCGATGGGCTGCATTATGCCGTAGGCTATTGCGGCACGGGTGTTTCGCGCTCCACATGGTTCGGGCGCAAGATCGCTCTACAGGTTATGGACAAGCCCGAAGGGTTTTCGGAATTTACCGGCCTGCGCTTTCCTTCTCACCCATTCCAGAAATTTGCTCCGGCCGCCGTGCCATTTTTCGAGCAATGGTACCGCCTGCGCGATACCTTCAATATCTGACCTTACGCAGGGTGGAGGGTAACCCCCTAGAGAAAACCCCCGCCAACCGAAGTTGGCAGGGGTTTTTTTACTAGATGATTAAGAAAATACCCTTAGTGGTAAACCGCTTCCTCATCACCAGTCATGGTGCTGAGGCGATAGGCCGTTTCACCATGGCAGGCCAGATCAAGGCCGGATTCTTCAATCTCGTCGCTCACACGCAGGCCACCAGTCAGGGCTGCTGCTTTCATGGCAATGAACGTCGCCACGACAGAGACCAGAATGCTGAAGCCCATGATAAAGACCTGCACACCCATCTGGGAGAGCATGTCCCGCCCTTCGCTGTAACCAACACCGCCGAGGTAGGGGGCCGCGAAAACGGTTGTGAGCAGGCCGCCGACCATCGCGCCAATACCGTGGATGCCGAACACGTCAAACGCATCATCGTAACCGAAGATGTTTTTCAGGTTATCAACAGCCCAGATACAAGCCGCACTGGTCAGCACACCCACGGCAATGGACCCGGCCGGGCTGACAAACCCGCAGGCAGGCGTAATACCAACCAGACCAGCAATAGCCCCGGAAATGATGCCAAAGGTGCTGGGGCGTTTACGATGCACCCATTCCATGATCATCCAGCCCAGAGCACCGCCAACACCGCCCAGCATGGTGTTGATAACCAGCTCGATAGCATGGCCGCTAACCGCGTAATCGCACCCGCCACAGAAAGCCAGCCAGCCCACGAACAGCATGCAGCCACCCGTATAGGTCATGGTCATGTCATGCGGCGCCATAACAACGGAGCCCAGCCCGCGGCGCTTACCAATCATGATAGAAGCAACGAGAGCCGCAACACCGGCATTCATATGCACGACGTTACCACCAGCAAAATCCTGCGCGCCCCAGTCAGCAACCCAGCCGCCGCCCCAAGCCATATGCGCCATGGGCACATAATCGATCAGGAACCACACGCCCAGAAAAACCAGAACTGCTGCAAAACGCATCCGCTCGGCAAACGATCCGACAATAATGGGCGGCGTAATGGCCGCAAACAGCGCCATGAAGAAATAATAGAGATATTCAGGTAGAACACCGACATTGTTATCCGGTGTGACACCCCGCAGGAAAATCTTGTCCAACCCGCCAATAACCGACTGAAACGGCCCTTCGCTGAAGGTGAGGGTATAGCCCACAGCCGTCCACAGGAAAATAACTAGACAGGCCCCTGCAAAAACCTGGGTCAGAATGGACAGGACATTCTTGCTGCGTGACATGCCGCCATAAAACAGGGCAAGACCCGGCAGCATCATGAGCATGACAAAAAGCGCACAGGTCGCAACATAGGCCGTGTCCGGCAGGCCATAAGCAGGTTTTGCCGCTGCATCTTCGGCCATGGCCGAAATGGGTGCCGCCAGTGAAGCCAGCGTCACGCCCGTTGGTAGTAGCTTTTTACACAATCTTAACATACAGATCCCCCCTTTTATTGGTCTCATTCAGTTGTCAGATGTACGCGACTACCAAATCTGGGAGGTAACAGCCCTATACCCTGATCATAGAAAAATCTTCTTGTGATCAGTAAAATTTCAAAAAAACTGTTACCTATCCCGTCTTTTGCTCCTTTTCCTGATATTCTATCGGCCCACGTGCCAGGACAGGAACATTTTTTATTTTAGTTTCGTAACATTATACAGCAAAGAACTCTCTTTCCAGAGTTATTTTCGATCATAGGTGAACCATACCTTATGAAGGGTATAAGCTCACCTTATCATTGAAAAATCCTTAGCAATCCATAGTCATCTGCCGTTCCCATTCGGACAGATGGCCACAATGCGCATTCCAATCTGCGGTTTTGATCTTGAGATAGGGGTCAACAAAACCATCATCCAGCATACCGCGCAGCACGGTTGATTCGTCCAGCGCACGCAGGGCGTCAAGCAGGTTCAGCGGCAGGCGCATGGCGTTCTGCACCTTATAGCCTTCAAGATACATGTTGATATCCAGCGGCTCACCGGGGTCACGCCCCTGCTCAATACCATCCAGACCAGCCGCCAGCAGGGCAGCCTGCAACAGATAGGGATTGGCCGCGCCATCGGGCAGGCGCATTTCAAACCGGCCACCGCCCGGCACGCGGATCATATGCGTGCGGTTATCCCCTGCATAGGTAACGGTGTTGGGTGACCAGGTTGCCCCCGAAACCGTGCGCGGCGCGTTGATCCGCTTGTAGGAATTAACCGTGGGGTTGAGAATAGCACACAGCGCCTTGGCGTTATGGATCAGCCCGCCGACAAAGTTATACCCCTTGGCCGACAGTTCCATTTTATCCGCCGGATCGCGGCAGATATTTTCATCACCCTGCCACAGCGAGATATGGGCATGGCAGCCACTGCCTGTCAGGTGCATGAAAGGCTTGGGCATAAACGTTGCCCGCAGGCCGTGTTTTTCAGCAATAGCGCGCGCCATGAACTTGAAAAAAACATGCCGATCGGCTGTCACCAGCGCATCGGCATATTTCCAGTTCATTTCAAACTGGCCGTTGGCATCTTCATGGTCGTTCTGATACGGCTCCCAGCCAAGAGACTGCATGGCGTCGCACAGTTCGGCAATCACGTCGTAACGGCGCATCAGGGCTGATGCATCATAGCAGGGTTTGACGCTGGAATCGTGCTCGTCACCAACCTGAGCACCATCGGGGGTGACCAGAAAGAACTCGGCTTCTACACCAGTCTTGACCGTAATGCCCTGATCGGCTGCACGCTTGATCAGGCGCTTGAGCGTGTTACGCGGCCCCTGCGTTACGTACTGGCCGTGCATTTTCAGGTCTGCGGGCAGCCAGCCGACTTCGGGCTTCCAGGGAAGCTGCACAAGGCCCGAAGCATCAGGGATAGCCAGAAGATCAGGATCGGCGGGAGACATATCGAACGCCGCCGCAAAACCGGCAAAGCCCGCGCCATTTTTCTGCATATCGGCAATAGCCGAAGCGGGCACGAGCTTGGCGCGCTGCGCGCCGGAAAGGTCGATAAACGAGATCAGAAAATAGCGAATACCCTTTTCACGGGCCACAGTTTCTAGATCGTAACATTTTTGTTGGACGTTATCCATTGGTGCGCTTCCATTCCTTAACACTGCTTCCCCCGGCTGGTGGCACGGGGGAAGTCCTGTCTTGATCAAACGCCTTTCAGAAACCGGCCTTGCCCGGGTACCAGTCTGTTCCCGCCAGAGGCAGGCGCGTCATGGCGGCTGCCTCGATTGTCAGGGCGACTAGGTCTTCGGGTTCAAGGTTATGCAGGTGGCTTTTGCCACAGGCCCGCGCGATGGTCTGGGCTTCCATGGTCAGAACCGAGAGGTAGTTGGCCAAACGCCGCCCACCCAGAATTGGGTCCAGCCGTGCGGCCAGCGTGGGGTCCTGCGTTGTGATCCCTGCCGGGTCGCGGCCATCCTGCCAGTCATCATACGCGCCGGGCACTGTGCCAAGCTTGGCGTATTCAGCCGCCAGATCGGGGCTCTGATCCCCCAGCGCCACAAGAGCCGCGGTGCCAATGGCCACGGCATCAGCACCCAGCGCCAGCGCCTTGGCCACATCGGCCCCGGTGCGGATACCACCAGAGACAATAAGCTGCACCTTACGATGCAGGCCCAGATCCTGCAGCGCCTGCACCGCCGGACGAATAGCGGCCAGAATAGGCAGGCCAACATGCTCGATAAACACTTCCTGCGTTGCCGCCGTGCCACCCTGCATGCCATCAAGCACCACAACATCGGCCCCTGACTTCACCGCGAGCGACACATCGTAATACGGACGGCTGGCACCGACCTTGACGTAAATCGGCTTTTCCCAGTTGGTGATTTCGCGCAGTTCTTCGATCTTGATTTCCAGATCATCCGGGCCAGTCCAGTCCGGGTGACGGCAGGCAGAGCGCTGGTCGATCCCTTCGGGCAGGTCGCGCATCTGTGCCACACGCGGGGAGATTTTCTGCCCCAGCAGCATACCGCCACCACCGGGCTTGGCACCCTGCCCCACCACGATTTCAATCGCATCGGCCTTCCGCAGGTCATCGGGGTTCATGCCATAGCGTGACGGCAGATACTGATAAACCAGCGTAGAGGAATGACCGCGTTCCTCAGGTGTCATGCCACCATCACCCGTGGTGGTGGAGGTTCCTACAGCGCTGGCGCCACGGCCCAGAGCTTCCTTGGCCTGCGCGGACAGCGCGCCAAAGGACATGCCCGCGATCGTGACCGGGGTTTTCAGGTGGATAGGCTTTTTGGCAAAACGCGTGCCGAGCACAACATCCGTGCCACAACGCTCACGATAGCCCTCAAGCGGATAACGCGACATGGACGCGCCAAGAAACAGCAGGTCATCAAAATGCGGCAGTTTGCGCTTGGTGCCACCACCACGGATGTCGTAAATGCCTGTCGCGGCCGCACGCTGGATCTGCGAGACGGTGAACGGATCGAACGTGGCGGAAAACCGGGGCGTTGTCTTTGTGTAATCGTGATGTTTTTCAGTCATGACAGCCTCAGTATGCCGATGCGTTATCGACGTTGAAGTGATAGAGCGTGCGGGCCGAGCCATAGAGCCGGAACTCTTCAGCCTTGCAGTCCGTTATACCGGCCTGTTCGAGCAGGGCTGTAAGGATGGCGAGGTCTTCGGCCTTCATTTCCTTTTCTTCACAATCCGCCCCAAGGCTACGCACCTTACCACGAACGAAAATACGTGTCTCGTAAAGGGAATCTCCGAGCGCTTCGCCAGCATCCTCACAAACCACCAGATTGCCGCTCTGCGCCATGAAAGCACTCATGTGGCCAATGGAGCCACGCACGACAATATCGACACCCTTCATGGAAATACCGCAGCGTGCACCGGCATCACCCTCAATCACCAGCAGGCCACCATGGGCCGTGGCCCCGGCGCTGGAGCTGGCATTGCCCGTGACATGCACCCGCCCACTCATCATGTTTTCTGCAACGCCCTGACCGGCATTGCCGTTGATAACCACGCTGGCTTTCTGGTTCATACCCGCAGCGTAATACCCGGTATGGCCTTCAATCGTGACCTCAATCGGCTGGGTCAGCCCCACGGCCAGCGCGTGCCGACCATTAGGGTTGGAAACCTTGCATTGCGTACCAGCACTTTCCGTCTGCAGGCGGCTGTTCAGCTCACGCAGCGTGGTCGTATTCAAATCTATCGTCTGCATTGCTTCAATCCCGCCTTACGCTGCGTGTTCCCAATGATAAACCCGCTGCGGTTCCGGCTCGAACACCTCAGCACTGGCAATGCCCGGCAGACCGGCAAACGCGCGATATTCCGAGGCAAACGCCACGTAATCATCCGTCTCGACCATGACAGCAGGCTTGCACGCCACCGGATCGCGCAGAACGGCAAAGCCATCACGCGTACCGACGACAAAAGTATAGAAACCATCAAGATCGTTCAGAGACGCCTTGAGAGCCTGATCAAGCTTTTCGCCCTTGGACAGGCGCCAGGACAGATAACCCGCCGCCACTTCGGAATCGTTTTCCGTCTCGAAGCGCAGGCCTTCGCGTACGAGCTGGCGGCGCAGGGAGTTATGGTTGGAAAGCGAACCGTTATGCACGAGGCACTGATCCGGCCCGGTGGAGAAAGGGTGTGCGCCAGCGACTGTCACGGCTGATTCTGTCGCCATTCTCGTATGGCCAATTGCGTGTGTACCACTCATTTTTTCCAGAGCGAAACACGAAGCAACCTGTTCGGGCAGGCCCACGCCTTTGTACAGTTCAATGCTCTCGCCGCTGGAAGCAAAAGCCACGCCATCGGCAAACATATCGACATAGGCGCGCACGGCGGGTTCATGCTCGGCAGCATAGGTCAGGATTACGTGGTCATGGCGCTTGTGAACTTCGCCGCTACCACCGATAATTTCCAGAAATCCAGCTTCAAACGGGCCGATATTGCCATCGGACAGGCCGCGCACGGTCATCTTGCGCTGGCCTTTGCCAGCACCGTTATAAACAGCAAAGCCCGCGCTATCGGGGCCGCGCTCGGTCATGGTTTTCAGCATCTGGGACGTCAGACGCCCCAATTCAGGCTCAAGCGCCCGGTTTTTGATAAACAATCCTACGATGCCGCACATCGCAAACCCCCGAAGAGCATGGAACAACTGTCACCATACAATCAGAAGACGAAACGATGTGTCAACGGTAAAGAATAAAACTTTCCTATCAGGAAATATTCCGTTTTATTCACCCTGTCGGGGATACACGATGATCGACAGATAACTAATTGGTTTTTCAATAAATTTTTCAGGGCCATGCGGGGCCTGACTATCGAACATCAGCGTATCGCCCGGGCCCATTTCGTACACTTCCTCCCCGTGCCGATAGGCTACACGCCCTTTGAGCATGTACAGCATTTCGATTCCCTGATGCCTGAAGCTGACATAAGGCTGGGCATCGTCATGCAGCGTAATCAGATACGGCTCCAGCACCAGCGGCCCGCTGAGCAGATGGCCCAGCAACCGGTAATGATGCCCGGCCTTGGTGCCGCGCCGCTCAATAGCCACACCCTGCCCCGCCCGCACAAAAGAACAGTCGCGCTGTTCCTCCGCAGTAGCAAAAAGCTGGCTAAGCGGAACATTGAGTGCGCGGCAAACAGCCTGCAATGTGGAAAGTGATGGAGAAATCTGGCCATTTTCTATTTTTGACAACATGCCGAGCGAAATGCCCGCCGCTGTCGCAAGGTCGCTCCCGGTCAACTCCGCGCGGCGGCGAAGCTGACGGATCTGCGCGCCCAGAGATTCCTCAAGTGTCAGTTCCCTCGCGGGGCTAGCCAGAGACCCTGTTGCGAGAACTGCGGCCTGATTTTCATCAGTATTTTTGGGTGATACTGGCTTGCGGCCCGCCGTTTGGCGGCGTGTCACTGGAGTTGCCATGCTTCATCCTACCCTGCGCCGCATGGAGGGAGCCTGATGCAGCTCAAATCCGAGCTGTTCATAAAACGGCACGGCGGTATCGCGGGCATCCAGAAACACAGTACCCATGCCGCGTGCCGTGGCTTCTTCCTGCGCGTAGGCCATAAGAGCGCGGCCTATGCCCTGCCCACGGCAAGCGGCATCCACCACCAGATCATCCACATGCAAAAAAGCGCCACGCGCAAGCGTATGTACGGGCCGCAGCCCTATCACGCCCACCAGCATCCCGGCCTCAAATGCGCCGATCAGCTCATATCCGGCAGCCATCTGCCGCAACACCGCCTGCTCGAACGAAGCCCTGTCGAGCGTTCGTAATTGCGCGATAACCGGATAAGCCTCCGGTATTTCCCGCGAGGCAAGACGCCGCACCACAAGAGAGTCTGTCACTGCTTCCTCCCCGGTTTTATCCTGTACCGGCCAGCCTGTGGGGAATAATCCCCCATCAGAACCGGCCGGGCAGACAAGCTATGTTACTGCGCGGCGGGAGCGGGAGCCGGAGCAGGTGCGACAGAAGGAGCAGCAGGAGCCTGAGGAGCCGCGGCAGGCACGGTTTCGTTGGTGATCACGTAGGAAATTGATTCCATCCGCGTCATGTCCACCACGTCACCCACTTTCAGCGTAGCCAGAAAATCCTGCATGGCTTTGGTGTGCAGAACGGCCACATGCAGCGCGTTATCATCAGTCACGAAGGAGACGGAATGTGTCTTGAGGTCGATAGCCTGAATGGTGGCGCGCTCACGGTTGAAGGCGGCAATCACACCACGCGGGTGACCATGCGCAAAGCCGCGCGCCGTTGTCAGGGTGGATTCAGGCAGGGGGCTGCCGGGAGGTGCCATATCCGCGCCCAGTGTTTCCACAAAGGAAATCCGCAGGTGGTCGCCTTCATGCAGGTGCGGCAGATCGCTCACGCCCGCACCATATTCGATGGTGATCAGGTGACCATTATCCTCACGCAGGAGAACTTCACGCGCTTCACGGTCCACCGTTTCCACAATGGCGCTGGTCTGCTGGTGCTTCAGCAGTACGGAGGCCTGCGCATGAGCGGCTGAAGAAGGTAGCACCGCCCCACCAAAGGCGCACAGGCCGGTTGCAAAGAGTGCCAGAGCCTTGAAAGAAAAACGCGGAGCATGAATGTGCATGGTCTTCAATCCTTTCCATCATCAGCCACAAACAGCGTGCTCCCGGCATGGGGCCACAGGCCCCTTCCGCACGATGAGCCGCCCGACTGAATACGATCCGTTATTCTGACCATAACACACGCAAAGACAAAGCGTTATTCGTTAGCGCCGGTCGTTTGTGTCTTTAGCGCACTGATACAAAAAAACCCGCCCGGCGAACCGGACGGGCCAGAGCCACTCCCGAACAAGAACCGGGACGACCGGCTTTGCCTTAGCCGCAGCACTTCTTTTTACGGAAGAAATAGAATGCGCTCGCGATCAGACCAACCAGAAGCAGGCCACGCACGCAGGGAGATTTGGGGCATTTCACAGGACAATTTGCCATGGGGAGGTATCCTTACAAACTCATGTTCAACCTGTTGGGGCACAGGTTGGCACGAGTTTACCCCATCCTCCCCCTCCCGTCATGCCACTTGTCCGCTCCGTGGTGCCCGGCAGGGCTGGCATGTCCGCCAAAGCCCGATACGGCGCCGCCTCCATACCCGCTGCAAGCAATGCGCCGTGGCGTACGAATCGTCTGTTACCCGGTCATATCTGTGCCCGAAATTTTTTCAGGCAGTTTTAGCACGCCGCGTGAACAGGGAACGCCAGCTGCTCCAGTAGCGGTTTTTGGGCATCCTGTCGGCATCATCATCACCCAGAAGCTGAATAAGGTGGCGCAAGTCTGTCAGCAGGATACCGACCACAAAGCGGATAATCGGATCACTCGTGCCCGTAGCAGACGGTAGGGCCGCGATTACTTCCGCCGCAATCCGGTTATCCTCACCCGTACGGGCCACGGCCTCGCTCTCACAACGCTGGATGATCCACTGAAACCCCCGCAACATGCCCGCCCGCAACGAGGCAGCGGACTGCGCGGGCAGCGCCACCCCGCTATCAGGCAGGCTAAGCATGGCGCGCGCCACCACCAGCGCATCCATCTGCAACTGCCGCAGGCCATTGGGCAGGCGGGCCAGCATGGGGTCTCGCTCTTCCAGCGGCACCCAGTGCTCGCGCCGCGCTTCTTCCAGTGCTGCATGCACCAGACGGAGCGAGGCCGCGCATTCGTCGTTCATGTCCTGAATAACGGACCATTCGACATGGCCTGCACGCGCCTTTTGCAGCATGGCCAGAATCTGGCGCACCGTTACGGCCGCACTCCGAAAAGCATCACGCCGGGCCTGCTCATGCAGCACCACATAGGTTACAAGTGTTGAAGCACTCACCCCGATCATAATCGCGAGCACCCGCTCGATCGGGCGCATATAGGGGCTGTCATCCGTCGGAAACAAAATGGCAATCATGAGCGTGACAATGCCCATGCGCGCTTCAGGCTTGAACGACACCAGCACAACCAGCGGCACGAAAGCCAGCGCGAACGCCCACCATAACGGCCAGTGCAGAAACATCATGAGCGTAATGGGAATAACGCTGACCGAAGCGCCGATCAGCGTACCCACCAACTGGTCACGCCCTTTGGAAATTGTGTCCGTAATGCTGTTCTGGGTCACGATAACCGAGGTAATCAGCGCCCAGCCCGGTTCCTGAAGGTTGATCAGCCACGCGGCCACAGCCGAAACGCCCACCGCACTGAGCAGGCGTATAGACTGGCAGAAGGCGGATTCGACACGCCAGCGCCCCAGAGAAGACAGACCGGGCAAGGTCATCAGCCAATGCCGCAGCTTTACCCACCAGTGTGCAGTCGAGAGGCTCAGGGTGTGGTCTCCCCTCCCAAGGGGAGCGGAATCCACCGCACGCCGTCCGTATCATGCACCAGCAGCAGCGCCGTGCGCCGGTGGTCCTTACGGGCGGCATCCAGCCTCTGCTTGAGGGCCGCAGGGGTTGTCACCTCCGCCTGCTGCACCTCGGTAATGACATCGCCTTCCTTCAGGCCACGTTCGGCGGCAATGCCGTCTTCGCGCACAGAATTGACCAGAACACCCTTCTGGTTGGCGGGCAGATTATATTTCTGCCGCGCTGCCGCATCGAGCGCCGAAACCGAAAAACCGAAATCCGAAAAACTGACCGTGGCAGGCCCCTTGGGTTCCTGCACGGGCTTTGCCGGGGGTTCGTCCTGCGTTTCAGGCAGGGCCCCCACAACCAGCGTGACATCACGGGTTTTGCCGTGCTGCCACACACTCAGCCGGGCCTGTGCCCCAACCGGCAACTGCGCGGACAGGCGCGGCAGGGCGCGACCATCCACCGGCTTGCCATCCAGCGTGAGAATGACATCGCCCGTCTTCAGCCCCGCCTTTTCGGCTGGGCCATTTTTTTCCACGCCCGCAACCAGCGCGCCCCCGGCGGATTTCAGGCCCAGCCCCTCGGCTATGTCCTGCGTAACCGTCTGTATCCGCACGCCCAGCCAGCCACGCGAGACCTTACCGTTCTTGCGGAGCTGCTCGAGCACACCGCGCGCCTCGTTAGCCGGAATGGAAAAGCCAATGCCGACCGACCCACCCGAGGGAGAGTAAATGGCCGTGTTCACGCCAATGACGTTGCCTTCCATATCGAACAGCGGGCCACCGGAATTACCCTTGTTGATGGGCGCATCGGTCTGGATGAAATCATCATACGGCCCTTGGTCGATATTACGCCCGCGCGAAGAGATGATCCCTGCCGTAACAGTACCGGACAGGCCGAACGGATTGCCGATAGCCAGCACCCAGTCTCCCACGCGGCGGCGGTCACTATCCCCAAAGGACACAAAAGGCAGCGGCGTGTGGCTGTCCACCTTGAGCAGCGCCAGATCCGTCCTGTCATCATGGCCGATCATGCGCGCGGTCAGCACCGTGTTGTCCTGCAGGGTCACGGTAATGCGGTCCGCCTTGCGGATCACATGATTGTTGGTGACGATATACCCCTGCGGATCGATGATAAAGCCAGACCCAAGCGCCTGCATGCGCCGGGGCGGAGCGTTGGGGTCGGTCTGGCGGTTCATGAAGTCATGAAAGAACTTCTCGAACGGTGAGCCACGCGGGAAGTCAGGCACCTGCGAGGGCTGGTCGTCATCATCCTCATCATCACCATCTCCTTCGCCGCGTACTGTCTGGGTGGTGGACACGTTCACCACGGCAGGCAGCAGGCGGGCCGCCAGATCGGCAAAACTTTCCGGCACGGGGCGCGGAGCCCCCGCTACGGCCACAGGTGCCGCAGGCGCTCCGTCCGCCCGTGCGGCCCCTGTTCCTGTCCAGACGACGCCCCCCAACAGCACACCGGACAGCAGAATAGCGCGAAACGGGGGGGGGGACAGAAACATGGGCAAACACACTTTCACGTCATGGATAGACTTGCGGGTATGGTAAGCCAATCAAACGCAGGCCAGCAAGACCGGCTCAGGCGGAGTGGACGACCGGCCGCCCCACACCACGCCGCTGGTCAAGCCAGAAGGCGAGGCTCAGCAGCACGCCCAGCCCCACCACATTCACGCCCACCTGTAGCGACCACATATCCCCAAACGTGCTGAACACCAGACGGGCCAGCAGGTCGAGCACAGTGCCAATAACGAATACCTCAAGCGAATGGCGGCCCACACAGGCCAGTATCTGCCCCACCACTGTCTCGCCCGACCAGCGCCGCGCAGCGGCAGAAGACTGCACCAGATAGAAAATGGCCAGCACATCCAAAAGCCGCAAAGGCGAGAGCCACGCCTTGGCCGGGGCCACGGCATCGCCAAAAGGCCGCAGGTCAGGCAGGTTCCACTGCATCCACGGGAATGCCTGCAGGGCTGAAAACGCCAGATAGGCCCAGCATACGCCCACCAGCCAGCGCAGCCGGGCAAAATCCTTTCCGCGCCGCTGTGTCCGCTCGGAAGCTGTCAGCCCCAGCGCGAACAGAAACTGCCAAGCAAACGGATTGAAATACCAGCCATCCGGGTCGAGCCAGTTTGGAAAATTCACCGCCGGGTCAAGGTTGACCAGCGCCCAGATTGCTCCGGCCAGCACAAGGGCAAGGGAATGCTGTACCCGCATGAGCAGGTAAAACAGCGGAAAGCCCGCCAGCAACACAATATAAAGAGGCAGGATATTGAGGTTACTGGGCAAGGCGTCAAAACTCATGACCCGCCACACCCAGCTCATGCCATGCGCCAGTTCGGGCTCCAGATAATCAACCGAAACCGGCGTAAAATGCCGCCACAGGCGGATAATGAACACATAGGCCACAACCATAATTGTCTGGCCTATGTAAAGCTGCACACAGCGCCGCAGCAGGCGGCCCAGTGTTACGCGCATGCCGTATTTGCCAAAGGCCCGCCCGTAAGCCAGCCAGGACGCATATCCCGCCAGCAGCACGAACACCTCCGCCGCATCGGCAAAGCCGACATTGCGCATGGTAAAGCGGTTGAGCAGGTTCTGGGGAATATGATCGACAAACATCATCAGCAGAGCAGCACCCCGCAGCGCGTCCACCCGATGGTCACGCCCCCTAAGGGACAGCGCATGCGACGTTGCGGCCAGCCTGTCGCGCAGGCCTGCTGCCAGACGCCACCAGGCACCATCCTGCATTCGATCCTGCGTTACAGGTGCATTCTGCGGGTTTTCCACCTGCTGCATACCCGCTCTGCCTCTCTCTCCCATGCCCGGCATCGTATGCTTGTTACGCACGCCAGTTCCTGTTCCTTATAGCCCGAGGCTGCCGCCCATCTACCCATCCCGCCTAATCTGTGCCAGAAAAAATATGGCCTCTTTCCGCCCGCAGACGGAAAAAACAACACGCGCGGCCTTTTTCCCCTCCCCCTTTTTCAGGGCCGCACCCTCTGCCTTGTTCCGCAAGGCGTGACCCACCAGCATCAGGATCAGACCCGTGGCGCAGAACGCTCCCTTCTCCCCCGACGATATTCTCAGCCTCCTGCGCCAGGCTCAGGACCCCGCCACGGGTCTGTCTCTGGCGGAAGCAGGGCGGGTGCAGTCGTGCTCCTACGAACAGGGGCGACTGGCGCTGACGCTTGAAGTCCCGCGCGATCAGGCGGATGCGCTGGCGGCCCTGTGCCCCGCGGCCGTTGCCAAGCTTGAAACCCTACCCGGCGTGCAAACCGCCAGTATTGTCCTGACCGCCCACCGCCCTACGGGAGCCCCCGCACCCG